>JACQPF010000103.1 GCA_016207625.1 Elusimicrobiota bacterium
AAGACCCGGATGGAAATGCTTCATGGGGGCCAGCCAAGCTTTGGCCTTCCCCGGCGGGATCTTGAGGACCTTCTCCTCCGGGCCGTTCGGAATGCGGGCGGCCGCGTGGAAATGGGCGTCCATGTCCGTTCTTTTGAAAAAAAGGGGGCGGATTGGATCCTGGGAGTTCGACAGATGTCCGGCTTGGACTTAACCGCCGGCGCGTCCATCCCGCCGAACGCGCAAGAGCGGGCTTGTTCCCTTCTGGTCCTGGCCGACGGCCGGCTTTCGATGATCCAAAACATTCCCCCGCATTCCCCGCCTCGAATCGGGCGAAGCTGTTACGGCTGGAACGTCGCGTTCGAGAACGTGCCGCAGGCCCCCGGAGATCTTTCCATGCATTTCTATCCGGGCGGTTATGTCGGGGTGATGACCTTCTCCACGGGGGAATCCAACGTCAGCGGAATCGTTTTTACCGACGGTCCTCCCCCCCGGCCCTGGTCGGACGCGTTTAAGGCGGCGCAAGAGCGGCAACCGTCGCTCCGCCGCTTGCTCCGCGACGCGCGGCCCGTCGGCGAATGGCACGGGGTGGGGCCTCTCCCTTTCACAACCCGCATGAGGCCGGACCAAGGCGCCTTCCTCGCGGGAGATGCCGCCGCGGTGGGAGACCCTTTCATGGGCGAAGGCATCGGCCGCGCGCTCGGCGCCGGACCCCTTCTCTACGAGTGTTTCCGGAACGCACAGAACCGTTCTCTCGAACAAATCCGCCAAAATTACCGGCAGCGCTGGACGAATCTCTATTCCGCCCGCCTGCGCCTGGGGTGGGTCCTCCGAGAAACGCTCCGGCGGCCCATCCTTGCCGCCCGCGCCACCGGATTTTTATTGCAGAACGATTGGTCGATCCGCGCCCTCCTGCCTCTCTTCCACAGGGGGTTTTCCTCCCCGCCGATCTGAAATCGCCATTAGGCTTGCTCGTCGTGGGCGTGGGAATGTCCGCAGCAGGAATTGTAACGTTCCTCCGGAACCATCTCCATCGCCAGGAACAGGCCCGCGGCCTCCTGAGGAGGGACCAATTGATCGATCGAGGGATAGAGGATGTTCTCTTCCTTCATATTATGGTTGCCGAGGATTTGCAGGAGAGACGCTTCCTCAGCGTCGCTCCCGGGATCGGCGCGGCGCACCTTATCATGCAGCACCTCGAGGACCTCGCCGATCATCCGGTGTTCCTGCCGCATGACTTCCGTGGGACCGGCGTCCGCGGGCATCCCGGACAAGGACTCGAACGCCGGGAAGAGCACGTCTTCCTCCCAAACGATGTGCCGCTTCAACCCTCGAATGAAGGCCCGGAAATTGTTCTTGGCCTTGCCGTAATCCCTGCGCTTGTCGGTCTGGAATTGCTGGAACAAAAGGTCCAAACGATCGTGGTCCGCTTCGAAATAAGACGAGATGGGTTTTTCAGTCATCGTTCCTCCTGGCCGGCTTTGCCCGGCCGCTTTATACAGGATATACATATCTCTTTTTAATCCGCGCCGCAAGTAAAAAAATAAAAAAGGGGTTGCGCTCTTTTTTGTTCTTATATAAGATATGCTTGTCCTAAAAAAACTGCGGAGGGGTGGACCCAATGATTTATTCGAGGACGAGCGAGTACGCCCTGCGGGCGCTCGCGTTCATGGCCCAGAAAGACGGCGGCTTAGTGACCGAGCCGAGGGAGGCGAGGAAATGGTTGAAGGGCGCTAGCCCAGAAACCACGACCGATGTGCGGGAGGTGAGCGACGCCACGGGGATCCCCGCGCCCTACGTGGCGAAAGTCCTGCAAGGGCTAGCCCGGGCGAACGTCCTGAGGTCGAAGAAGGGGCGGGGCGGCGGGTTTTCTTTCCGGCGGCACCCGTCCAAGATCACGTTGTGGCATGTGGTCCAAGCCACCGACGACCTCGCGACCTCGCCGCTGTCCAGTTGTGTGATGGGGCTCAAGCAATGCAGCGAAATCACCCCCTGTCCACTGCATGAGGTGTGGTCGGACACCACGAAACGGATGCACGAGAAGCTTCAGCAAACCACGGTGATCGACATGGCCGGATTGCCGGGCCAGTTCGCCCGAAGCGGGAGCGTTCGCCGCACCCTCTCGGTGCAGATGCGGGCCATTTTTGGACATAAGAGAGGGCCAAAGCGCTCTCGGCGCCGCTCACAATAAAATAGGATATGCTCTTGGGTCAAAGATCGTTTTTTGTTTTTGCCGGCATGATTCTCGCGCTGGCGCACACAACGCCGGCGCGCGGCGAAGAACCGGCGGCGGATGCGCCCGCGGCCCTATTCATCAGCCGGTGCAGCGCCTGCCACAACGTGGGGCGCGGAGAGGCCTCGGGACTTGATCTTTTTCCGGCGTCTCAATGGCCACCGGCGGACCTCGCCGGCGCCATCCAGCGCATGGAAGAGAACGTGGGCCCTCTCGATGCGGACACGGTTCAAACCCTGGTCCGGTTCTTGAAGGACGGCCAGGCCCCGTCGCGAATCGAAGCGGAGGAGAAACGAATGGAAACTGAACTCCAGGCGGCGTCGAATCCCGCGTCGGCGGAAACCGGGAAAGAGCTTTTTTTCGGGCGCCGGACGTTGTCCGGCGGCGGCCCGGCCTGCGCGGCCTGCCATCTTGCCGGGGGCTCAGGCGGAACGTTGGGGCCGGACCTCAGCGGCGTTTTCAAAAAAATGGGGCAAACGCCTTTGATCTCCGCCATCAAGAACAGCGATTATAAGGTCATGCGCGGAACCTATGGTTCTCACCCTATAAAAGACGAGGAAGCTCTCCACCTGGCCGCCTTCCTGGAAACGGCCGAAGGATTAACCCCCGCTCGAAAATGGCCCATACATGGTGTTGGTGGCGCGGCAGCGGTTGCGGCTTTGGGCCTGGCCGCGGTCTTCTATAGGCGCCCGCATCCCCGCGGAAAAGAAAAACTCCATGGACGGAAGAAATGACTTGGATCCAAGACCTTTTTAAACCCGAGGAACGTTCCTGGGAAGATTTTTACCGCAACCGCTGGTCCTATGACAAAGCGGTGCGCAGCACCCACGGCGTGAACTGCACGGGCTCCTGCAGTTGGAACATCCACGTCAAGCAAGGCATCGTGACCTGGGAACTCCAGGCGCTGGATTACCCCCGTTTTGACCCTAACATCCCCCCCTACGAACCCCGTGGCTGCCAACGTGGAATCTCCTATTCCTGGTACATCTACAGCCCGCTTCGAGTGAAATACCCCTATGTCCGCGGCGTTCTTCTGGACCTCTGGCGCGAAGCGAAACGCCTGCATCCGGAGGACCCCGTGGCGGCTTGGCGGTCCATCGCGACGAACCCCTCCTCGAGGGCCAAGTATCAACAAGCCAGAGGCAAGGGCGGTTTCCGCCGCGCGTCTTGGGATGAGGCGCTGGACATCATCGCCGCCGCCAACATCGCCACCGTCAAGGATTATGGGCCGGACCGGCTCGCCGGGTTTTCCCCCATCCCGGCCATGTCCATGGTGAGTTACGCCGCCGGCGCCCGGTTCATGCAACTCATGGGCGGAATATCCTTGTCTTTTTATGACTGGTACTGCGACCTGCCGCCCGCCTCCCCGGAAATCTGGGGCGAGCAGACGGACGTGGCGGAAAGCGCGGACTGGTACAAATCCCGCTTCATCGCGGTGGTCGGCTCCAACGTCCTCATGACGCGCACGCCGGACGCCCATTTCCTCGCGGAGGTGCGCCACCAGGGAACGAAGGTGGTGGTGTTCTCTCCGGATTTCAGCCAAACTTCCAAAATCGCCGACGAATGGGTGCCCCTCCACCAGGGGCAGGACGCCGCCTTCTGGCTGGCCGTGGGGCACGTGATCCTGCGGGAGTTCTACATCCAGAACCCCGTGCCCGCCTTCGCCGAATACGTCAAGCGCTATTCCAATTTGCCGTTCCTCGTGTCGCTGGAAAAATCGCCGGATGGGACCTACCGGCCGGGCAAGTTCCTGCGCGCCGCCGACATCGAAGCCACGCGCGGCGTGGAAAACGCCGAGTGGAAAACATTCGTCTTGGATGAAAAGACGGGGGCCCTGCGCCTCCCCAAGGGTACCGTGGGCCACCGCTGGCAGAAAGCCAAAGGGGAATGGAACCTGGAGCTGAACGATTCCCTCACGGGCGAACCCTACGACCCCGCCCTGTTTTTGCCTGGCGAGGGAACGGTGACCGAGCCTGTGACTTTCTCCGACTTTTCCACGGGAGAGGACGTGGTCTCCCTCACGCGGCACGTGCCGGTGAAAAAAATTCAGACGGTGCGCGGGGAAGAATTGGTCACCACGGCCATGGAGTTGCTTTTGGCGCAGTACGGCGTCGGCCGGGGACAGCCCGGCCAATGGCCGGAAAACGAAGACGATGCCCAGTCGCCCTTCACGCCGGCGTGGCAGGAGAAGTTCACCGGCATCAAGGCCGCTGTGGTGACGCGGTTCGCCCGGGAGTGGGCCCAAACCGCGGAGAAGAGCGGCGGGCGATGCTCCATCATCATCGGCGCGGGCGTCAACCATTGGTATCACAACAATTTGATCTACCGCGCCTGCATCGCGCCCCTCATCCTCTGCGGTTGCGTCGGCAAAAACGGCGGCGGGTGGAACCATTACGTGGGGCAGGAAAAATTGGCGCCCGTCGCCTCCTGGGCGCCCATCGCCTTCGCCAGCGACTGGGGCGGGCCGCCGCGCCTGCAGAACACGCCGTCTTTCCATTACATGCACACGGACCAGTGGCGCTACGACCGGCCCTTCCGGGACATCTGCCCCGCCGAAGACGGCTCCCACCCCATGACGCAGGGCCACACCGCCGACAAGCAGGCCCTCGCCGTGCGAAACGGCTGGCTGCCGTGCTTTCCCCAATTCAACAAGAGCAACTTCGAAGTCGTGCGGGAAGCCGAAGCCGCCGGAGCCGGATCGCCCGAAGCCATTAAGGAGCACGTCGTGCGGGAACTCAAAAATCGCCGTCTGAAATTCTCCATGGAGGACCCGGACAACCCCGCCAGTTTCCCGCGGGTGTGGTACATCTGGCGGGGAAACGCCCTCCTCTCCTCGGCCAAAGGCCACGAATATTTCCTGAAACATTATTTGGGGACCCATTCCAACGCCATCGCCCCCGAAGCCGCGAAGGGCCACATCCGCGAAATCGAATGGCACGACAAAGCGCCCCTGGGCAAGATGGACCTGGTGGTGGATTTGAATTTCCGCATGGACTCCTCCGCGCTCTATTCCGACATCGTCCTGCCGGCGGCCACTTATTACGAGAAAGACGATTTGAACTCCACGGACATGCATTCCTTCATCCATCCCTTGCAGGCCGCGGTGCCGCCCTGCTGGGAATCGAAAAGCGACTGGGCCATCTTCCGGGACATCGCCGAGCGCACGTCAAGCCTGGCGGAACGCCACCTCCCATCCCCGATGAAGGACATCGTGGCCACCCCGCTCATGCACGACACGCCGGGCGAAATCGCCCAGCCCGCCGTCTTGGACTGGGCGAAGGGGGAAACGGAACCCATCCCCGGGAAAACCATGCCGAACCTCACCGTGGTGGAACGGCGCTATGCCGACGTGTATAAAAAATTCATCGCCCTGGGCCCCAACTTCCGCAACGGCCTGGGCGCACACGGCATCATTTATCCGGTGGAAGACGCCTACGACGCCTATCTCAAGACCGCCCCCGTGGAGACGTGGAACGGGCGCACCTACCCCTCTTTGCGGGAAGACCGCTCCGTGTGCGAAGCGATCCTCGCCTTCGCCGCCGAGACCAACGGAGAGATGGCCTGGCGGGCCTTCCAGGCCGAATCCGCCAAGACCGGCCGGAACCTGGCGCATCTGGCGGGGGATGCTCGAAGCGTGCGTTACAACTTTCAAGACCTCGTGAGCGCGCCGAAGCGCCTCTTGACCACTCCCTTCTGGAGCGGAGTCACTCGGGATGGCCGCACCTACGCCGCGTTCTGCCAGAACGTCGAGGAACTCACCCCCTGGCGCACCCTGACCGGCCGCCAGGAGCTCTATTTGGACCACGAGGTGTACCGCGCTTTCGGCGAGCACCTCCCCGCTTTCAAGCCGCGGCCGGACGCGGTGAAGATCGGCGATTTGGTGAACACCCGCGAAACGCCGGGGGCCCTCGTGTTGAACTATTTGACGCCCCACGGCAAATGGCACATCCATTCCACCTTCGAAGACAACCTGCGCATGAAGCTCCTCTCGCGGGGCATTGAACCCGTGTGGATCAACGACCGCGACGCGGACCAGGCCGGCCTCCAAGACAACGACTGGGTGGAGATGGTGAACGACCACGGGGCCGTGGTCACGCGGGCCTGCGTCTCGGCGCGGATCCCGCGGGGCCTCTGCTTCATCTACCACGCCACCGAGAGAACGGTGGGAGTGCCCAAATCCCCCTCCCGCGGCCGGCGCGCCGGCGGGCACAACAGCCTCACGCGGGTGCGGATGAAACCGCTTTTCATGATCGGCGGGTACGCCCAATTCTCCTACGCCTTCAATTACTGGGGCCCTCCGGGCGTGAACCGGGACACCTACGTGGTGCTCAAGAAACTCGAAAAGCTGAAATGGTGAGGAGAATCCGCTCATGGACGTAAGAGCCCAAACCGCCATGGTGTTCCACTTGGACAAGTGCATCGGCTGCCACACCTGCAGCGTCGCCTGCAAGAACACGTGGACCGACCGTCCCGGCGCGGAGTACATGTGGTGGAACAACGTGGAGACCAAGCCGGGCACCGGCTATCCCACGCTGTGGGAGGACCAGGAGAAGTACAAGGGCGGCTGGGAGAAGCAGGGAGACAGAGGGGAGGAGCTGCGCCTCAAGCTGCATGGCCGACTGGGCGGCCTGGCTAACATCTTCCACAACCCGTACCTGCCCACGGTCGACGACTACTACGAGCCG
>JACQPF010000023.1 GCA_016207625.1 Elusimicrobiota bacterium
GCCCTCTCCTACGGCCGCGCGGTGGGGAAGCGCGTCACCGTCGGCGGCAACGTGAAGATGCTTCAGGAGAAATATGAGCAGGACCTCTACACCCGCATCGACCCGGTGTTCTCCAACGGCGGCAAGGACTCGGTGAACGCCTTCAGCATGGACCTGGGCGTGCTCTGGAACTATCGCGCCCGGTTCTTCTGGGGAACGTCGCTCTTGGACGTGCTGGGCCCCCAGGTGGGGTTGAAGGAAAAAGAGAAGCTGCCCATGACCCTCCGGACCGGCTTGGGCTACCGGGACCGGCAGACTTCGGGGGTGTTGGACTTCGTCCTCCGGGACGGGACGATCCGCGCGGGGATCGGCGCGGAACGCTGGCTGGCCAAAAACGCTTTCGCCCTCCGCATGGGGCTGGGCATGGGCGAGAACTCCCTCTTCAACACGACGCTGGGCTTCTCCGTCAACCTCTCCGTGTTCCAGATCGACTACGGGTTCCAGTTCCCTCTCACGGGGTTCAGCGAGACGGCCGGCACCCATCGTCTCTCCTTCGTCTACCGGCTGGGCCGCCCCTCCAAGCAAGAGGTGGAACCGGGCAGCCTGGAGTATTCCTACTTTGAGCTTCAGCAGGAGAAGACGGATCTTGAGGCGGAGCTGAAACGGATCGAAGCGGAACGGGACCGCTTGGAAAAAGTGCTCCTGGAGGAGGCCACACAGCGCATCCGGGAACGCATCTCCACGGCCCGGGAGGGTGCGCGGCACTCTGGAGCCGCCGCCGGCGCGGCCGTCGGCGAATCCGCTTCGCAGGGCCTGCAGACCTACGTCTCCCGCCCGGGGGACACCCTGCGCGAGATTTCGGGGCGCTATTACGGCAACCCGAACCGCTGGAAGGAGATCTATGAAGCCAACCGGGACAAGCTGGGTCGCGGCGGCCGGGTGAAGCCGGGCACGGTGCTCCTGATCCCCGGGAAAGGCGGAGCTTCGCCTGTTGATCCGTCTCCGGCGAAAGAAACGCGCAGCGCCGCTCAAGAACCGGAAGGGGCGCGCAAACTCCTGAAAGCACAACCCGCCGAATCGACGGCCGCAGCTCCGGCAAAGACCGTTTTGGCGGCGGAAGCGCCGGCTCCCGCGCACCCGGCCGTTTTGGCGCCGGTCGCCGCCGTGTCGGAATCCCCGGCGCAGGCGGGGCGGAAGGCTTCCGCCGTGGAGTCTTCTCCCGTGGTTTCCGGAGCCCGTCAGCACATGGTTCAAAACGGGGAAACCCTCATGACGATCGCGGCGAAATACTATGGCGATCCCAAGAAATGGGTCGACATCTACAAGGCCAACAAGGACAAGGTCACAAGGGGGACGGTGACGCCGGGCCAGGTCTTGGCGCTGCCTTGAAAAAAAGAATGGGCCTTGAAATCGTAGGGAACACGCCTTATACTCATACAGAAAAGCCGAGGAGACGTTCGCCCTATTCCCCCGTAGGACGATGTCACTTGGCTTTTCGCTTTTCTGGGCCGGAGGATTCAAGATGAGCACCTGGGAAGACGTCAAGAAAAAAATCCAAAACCTCGAAAAAGATCCCTTTGTGGACGCGGACATGCTCCGCACGATGGACACCATTTCCATCGCCGACTATTGGCGCCGGCGGTTCGAAGAGGAGCACGCTCTTTCCGAGAGGAAAATGGGGGGGAAAGAGGAGGAGGTCCATCAGCTCAAGGACCGGGTGGAACGCCAGGTGGTGGACCTTCAGCTCCTCCATCAACAGCTGGACTCCGCGCGTACCCAGCTCGTTGACAAGCAAAGATATTGGGAGGAGCGCCACCACAACCTGGAGCTTGAGAACCGGAGCCTGAAGGACCGGATGGATTGGGAGATCAAATCCCGGGTTTTGGAGGAGCAGAACCGGTTTTTGGCCGAGCGGTTGCGCAGGCCCCAGGAAACTTCGGAAGAGCCGCCCACGGGCGCCTCGAAGAAGGAGCTGGAATCCGCCCGGGCCCAGGCGCAGGAATTGCAGGCGAAGCTCGCCGTTTTAGAAGGGGAAAAGGGCCAGTGGCAGACGGAGCGCGCCCGCTTGGCCGCCCTGGCCCAGGAAGCCGAGGCCCTGCGGAATGCCAAGGCCGAATGGGAGGAGAAGGCCCGCCTCCTGGAGAAGGAATCGGTCCCCGTGAAAGAAGAAAACGGGCGTCTCCAAGATCTTTTCGCCGCGCTCTCCGGGCGGATGTCGCGCCTGAAGGCCTATTTGGATTTGAGGGAGAAAGATCATTTGACGTCCCTGGAAGACTTGGGACGCGGTTTCGCCCACCGGGTGCGGAATTATCTGGGCATCATGAGCGGCACCTTGCAGCTTTGCCTGGCGAATTACAAAATGGAGGACGAGCTGAAGGAGCAGGTCACGCTCGTGGACGAAAATGCCCAGGAGATGCTCAAGGCCATCGAGGAATTTTTGTCCCTCGTCCGCGTGCCGGAAATGAACCTGGAGACCCTCGACCTCAACGCGTTTTTCAGCCGCGCGCTGGCCGCCCTGGAGGACAAGTTCAAGGCCGCCAACGTTAAATTGCAATGGGACGGGTCGGCGCCTGTGCCGCCGGTTTCCGTCGACACCCGTTTGATGGGCGAGGCGGTGTCGGCCCTGGCGACGAACGCTTTGGAGGCCATGGCGGAGGGGGGACGCCTGGCCGTGGACGCGGCCTTGGACGAGACGAGCCGGGCGGTGCGGGTGCGGTTCCGGGACTCCGGGAAGGGCATTAACGACAACCACCTGCGGAAGGTTTTCCAGCCCTACTTCACCACGAAGAAAGGACACAAAGGGCTCGGGTTGGCGGTTTGCAAGCGCATCATGGAACTCCACCGGGGCGCCATGGAATTGGAAAGCGTGAAAGGAGAGGGAACCGTCGTCACCCTCGTATTCCCCGTGCCGGAAACGCCCTCCGCCGGGTCCCCGGTAGAACCTTCTTCCAACGAACCTGCTAAATAGTATAATACGGAAAACCTGCGGTCCCCAAAGAAAGCTGAGAGAATGCCCAACGAGAAAATATTGATTTGCGACGATGAGCCGGGCATGCGGCTCGTCCTCACGAACGTGTTGAAGCCGGAAGGCTACAGCGTCCTTCAGGCCGAGGACGGCGCCCAGGCCATTGAGACCATCAAGGCGGAAAAGCCGAATTTGCTCCTCCTCGACATGCGCCTGCCGGATATGGACGGCCTGGAAATCCTGGCGGAGGCCAAAAAGATCTCTCCCCAGATGCCGGTGCTGATGCTCTCCGGTTTCTCCGACGTGGAGAGCGCTGTCGGCGCCATGAAGCAGGGCGCCTTCGACTACCTCTCCAAGCCTTTCCGCGTGGAAGACGTCCGGCGGCTGGTACAGAAAGCCCTGGGCTCGCAAACCCTTTCGAAAGAGGGCCTCATGGAAAAAGAGGCCAGACCGTCCGGAGGATCAGCGGCCACGGCGGAGAAGCTTCTCTCCGCGGCGGCGCCGAAGCCGCGCGCAAAAGGGAAAATTTGGGCTGGCATTGGCCTCCTCCTTTCCTTGGCTGCGGCCGGCGCCGGTTTTTGGCTCGTGCGCGACCGTTTCATTTCTCCCTTGCCCGATAAAGGTTTCCCGATCCCCTACACCAACCCGACGGCTCTCTGCTATGCCGGGGACAAAACGCTCTGGGCGGCCGATTGGGTGACCAGCAGTTTGTACAAGCACAACCTCGACCAGAAATTATCGGTGGCCCAGATCGTGCAGTTGCCCGGCGGCCACCCGACGGGCATCGCCTGGGACGGCGTCAACCTGTGGACGTGCAATTCCTGGGAGCAAAAAATCTATAAGCACGGCATGGACGCCGGCTTGTCCGTCGCCGCCGAATATCCCAGTCCCGGCCCCGAGCCCGCCGGCCTTTACTGGGACGGCGTCAACCTGTGGGTCTGCGATTACAAAGAGGGTAAGTTCTACCGCATGAAGGTGTCCGAGGAGGGGCTCACCGTTCTGAACGCCTACGACAGTCCCGGCCCGCGGCCCGTGGGGCTCTTCATCACGCCGGACAACTTGTGGAGCGCGGACGCCGAAACCAACCGGATCTACAAGCACGCCAAGGACAACACGCTCACCGTCATCGCCGTCTATGTGGCGTCTTCTTATAAGGACCGGAAGAACTTCATTTCGGGCCTCGCCTGGGACGGCAAATACATCTGGTCGTGTGCCGACGAGCACGCCGACATCCACCGCCACAACCCCCGCAATTTAGAAGGCCAAAAGCTTTAACGGCCGGACTGCGAATGAGGAAACGCGAGACGGCATGGCTGGTTTTCTGCCTTTCGTGTTTTCTCTTCTCCCTCGGCTGCGCCTCGGGGCGCTCTCGCGTTCCCTCCCTCATCAAGGCGCTCAAGCACAAAGACCCCCAAGTCCGCGTCGACGCCGCTAAGGCGTTGGGAGAGCTCGGACCTTCCGCCGAACCCGCCATCCCCGCTTTGTTGGAAACCCTCAAAGACAATAAATCCGCTGTTTTTTTGGCCGCGGCGAAAGCCTTGGTCCAAGTGGGGACGAAATCCGTCGAGGCGCTCGCTTTGACGATGCGGGAGGAAAACGCCTGGTTCCGCTGCCGCGCGGCCGAGGTCCTGGGGATGTTCGGGCCGTTGGGAGGGAAAGCCGTCCCGACGCTGATCAAAGCTTTGGAGGATCACGACCTCTGCGTGCACGATAATGCGGCGGAGTCCCTGGGGAAGATCGGAAAGGACGCGGTCCCGGCCCTTTTAGACGCTCTAAAGATCACGCGGCCCGATGTCCGGAAAGGCGCGGCGAAAGCCATCGCGGGAATGGATGAGCCTTTGAGGAAGGCGGCCTTGGCTTCGTTGCTGGAAGTATTCAAGAGCGAAGATGAGTATGCGCGGGGGGAGGCGACGATGGCCTTGGTGGAGATCGGGGAGCCCGCTGTCTCCGCCGTCTTGGCGTGCTTGAAAGAGGAGAACCCCCGCCTTCGCGAAAGGGCCATCGCGCTTTTGGGGGAGATCGTCCCCAAATCAAGGGAGTCCGTCCTGCCTCTCCTGGCGGCTTTCAAGGACCCGGCACGGATCGTGCGATTGAAAGCGGCCGTCGTTTTGGGCCGGATGGGGGACTGGAATCCTGAGATCCTTCCGGTCCTTCTGCCCTATTTGCGCAGCGGAGACCTCGCCGTCCGGCGCGGAGTCATAGAAGCCATCGGGAACATGGGCCCGGCGGGGGAGAA
>JACQPF010000134.1 GCA_016207625.1 Elusimicrobiota bacterium
GGACTGTGGTGCGCTTGAAGGGGGGAGACCCCATGATTTTTGGGCGCGGCGGGGAGGAGTTGGAACACCTCCGGGCGAAAAAGATAGACGTGGAGGTCGTTCCGGGCGTGAGCGCGGCCAACGCCGCCGCCGCGGCCTGCCGAATTCCCTTGACGATGCGCGGAGTGTCCCGCTCGGTCACCATCCGCACCGCGCACGGCGCATCCCAGGCCGAGCCCCGGGCGGAGGAGCAGTCGCCCATTCAGGGCGCCGACTGTCCTCGAAGCTCTGCGAAGAGGGAAGAGGAGGGCACGCTGGTCTATTACATGGTGGCCTCCCGCTTGGCGGAGCTTTCGGGGACCCTCATCACGCAAGGGCTCGACCCTAAAACACCGGCCGTCCTCATCCGCAACATCAGCCGGCCGGATGAGAAAACGGTCCGGACAACGCTGAAGGGCATGGCGCGCCTGCGCTTGGCCTCACCCGTCACCCTCATCCTCGGAGAAGTCGCAAAACGGAGCCTGGAAGCGGTTTTGCGGATATGATAATCTAAAAGTACACAACGAAGTTCCTTCCTTCTCATTCGTCAATCTTTCTACTGATTTCGTTGCCAACCAGGAGGATCCCTTGAATCAGGCCGCCGATCCTGATGCGCCTCCGGGATGGAGCTGCAATCCTTCTGCCTGGCCGGAACGCGCTCCCATCGTGGCCCTGGCCCTGCTGGGTTTTGTCATCGCGCTCTATTTGGCCCTTTATCAATGGCGGATGGTGGAAGACGTATGGGAGCCCTTCTTTGGAGACGGGAGCCTGATCATTTTGGATTCCCCGGTCTCGCACCTCTTTCCGGTCCCCGACGCCGCCCTGGGCGCCCTTGGGTATCTCTTGGCCGCCGCCGCGGGGGCCGCCGGGGGCCGCCGGCGTTGGCAGACCATGCCCTGGATGGTGGCCCTGTTTGGCATCGCCGAGGGGCTTTTGGGCGTGATGAGCCTCCTGCTCGTCATCTTGCAGCCGGTGCTGTTCGACGCCTGGTGCACGCTCTGCCTGGCCTCAAGCGTGGTGTCCGCGGCCATGATCGGCCCGGCGACAGATGAGATCTTGGCCAGCCTTCAGTTTTTATTGAGGGAAAAAGGGAGAGGGCGCTCGTTTTGGCGGGCCTTTTGGGGCGCAAGAGAATAAGAGTGCCAATCAGGGAGACGCCGGCACGGCCCGCCGGCGGGACTTTTTTTTCAGCCAGGAAGGGGGTTCCAATCCGTTTTCTTCATACCAGCGCGGCGGGTCCTCTTTCAAGAAGGAGATCATTTTCGGCAAGGTTCCCGCGAGAGAGCGTTTCGGTTCCCAGCCCAGCAGGCGGCGTGCCCGAGTGATGTCGAGAGCGTAGTGGTCGTCGGCGATGTCCGCCATCCAGGGCTTGATGAAAACATCGCGCGATTTCAGCAGGCGAGTCTGAACCGAGATGCCCGCTTTGGCCAGAGTCTTTGGGATCCGATAGGTCTTCCAGGGTTCATGGTAGATCAGGCGGCCGATGGCCTGCTGGAGCGTTCCGTAGCTCAGCGTGTCGGGTTCTCCGATCAGGAGCGGCAGTTCCGGAGGCAGTTGCGCCCGCCGTTTCACCAGGCTGACGAAGGCGTCCACCAGGTCGTCGAGATGCATGAACGATTGGCCGTGGGAGAGGTTCCCGGGGAACAGGTAACTCATGAACATCCGTTCGTAGATGCGTCGGATCTGGTGCGCCAGGGGCAGGGAATGGCAGGCGTCGTCATACACGCCTGAAATGCGGAACAGCACCGCCGGGACGTCGCCGCGCTCTTTGAGGAGGAGCCGTTCGGCCTTGTCTTTGGAGAGAGGGTAGGCCCATTTCGGCTTGATGGGCCAGTTTTCGTCGATGCGTTCCCCCGGCCGGCACGGCGCATGGACCAGCATGGTGCTGGCGAAGATGAACTGCTCCACGTGGAACGGCCGCAAGGCGCGCAGGAGCCGTTCCGTGCCGCGGACGGTGATTTTTTCATACTGGGGGCTGGACTCGCCGGAGAAATCGTAGTACGCGGCCAAGTGGATGACCGAGGCGATCCGTTCTCCGTAGCGCTCGCGCACCAGGCTCATCGCCTGGCGCACGCTGTCATCGGAGCCGAGGTCGAACGCGACGCAATCGACGGAGGGCGGCGGGTGCGGCGGTCCGGCCCGGTCAAAGCCGACGGTTTGGTATTCCTCCGAGAGACGTTGAGACAAAGGATAGCCGATCAATCCGCTGCTGCCGGTCATAAGGATGAGTTCTCTTCCGGAATTCATACGCGCCTCCTGACCGAATGAGGGGGGATGATGGCATGATGAAAGATCCGATATCTATATTTTACACACTTTCGCGCCCCCTTGTTCTTATTGAGGCGACGATCCTGCTGATCCTCTCGCTCTACACCCTCCACGCGGCCCGCGTCCTCCTCATCCCGTTGACGTTGGCGTTCTTGCTGCATTTGCTGTTCATGCCTCTGTTGCGAACGCTGAAGAAAGCCCGCATTCGGACGGAGGTGGGCGCCGGGTTGATCCTGGCCGTCCTGATCGGCGTCTTCACGGCCGGGGCCTGGCAGCTCTCCAAGCCCGCCGCCGAATGGCTTGAAAAACTTCCGCAGACGCTGGGGCAGATGGAGAAGAAAGTCCGCCGGTTCCGCATGCCGATGGACCCGGTCAGCCGGACGACGGAACAGGTGGAGCGCAAGGCGGCGGGAGTCGGCGGAAGCCTCGTTGCGGGGGCGGGCCTCACGGTGGTCTTTCTCTACTTCATGCTCGCTTATCGGGACAGGACCTTGGCGAACGTCATCGACAGTTTTCCGCCGGCCTGGAAAAACGAGCGCCTGCCGGGGATCATCGACGATCTTGAGAAACAGGTCTCAAAATACCTGCTGACCATCACCTTCGTCAACATCGGTTTGGGCGTCACAGAGGGGTTGGTGATGCTCCTGGTCGGCATGCCGAACCCTGCGCTCTGGGGAGTCATGGCCGGCCTGATGAATTTCATCCCTTATCTCTGCGACGTGTTCGGTACGTCGCTGGTGGCGATGGTGGCGATGTTCACTTTCGACAGCCCCGGCCGGGTCCTCCTCGCCACGGGGGCGTTCTACGTCGTGACGGTCTCGGAGGGAAGCCTGCTCGTCCCCATGATCGTCGGGCACCGGTTCGCTCTGAACCCTCTCATCCTTTTCCTTTGGCTGATTTTTTGGGGCTGGATGTGGGGGGTCCCCGGAGCCATCATGGCGGTTCCGATGTTGGCCATCCTGAAAATCCTCTGCGACAACATCCCGACCCTGGCGAGGATCGGGAAACTGCTGGGCCTGTCCCCAAGGCAGGACAGGTCCTGAAGGCAGGTTGTGCGTCCGAGGCAAAAATTGCAAAATATAGGTCCGTTATGGAGAGGTGACTTCGTGAGCAACCTGTTGGCCGCCCGGCTGTTGATGGCGCTTTCCTTGATTTTCCACATCCTTTTCGCTTGCGCGGGAATGGCCATGCCCCTCCTCATGGTCATCGCCGAGGGGTTATGGCTGAAGACGCGCCGGGAGGAATACCTCGTCCTCGCCAAACAATGGGCCAAGGGGGTGGCCGTCCTGTTCGCCGTGGGAGCGGTTTCGGGCACGGTCCTTTCCTTTGAGCTGGGCCTGCTTTGGCCCCGCTTCATGGCGTTCGCGGGTCCTGTCATCGGCATGCCGTTTTCCCTGGAAGGCTTCGCGTTCTTCCTGGAAGCCATCTTCCTCGGGATTTACCTCTACGGTTGGAAGCGGGTCCCCGCCCGCGCGCATTGGCTCTCCGGCGTCGGCGTCTCCGTCTTCGGCGCGATGTCGGGGGTCCTCGTCGTCACCGCCAACGCCTGGATGAACTCCCCGGAAGGTTTTGAGATATTGAACGGCGAAGCGGCAAACATCAGTCCCTTCGCGGCCATGTTCAATTCCGCCGCTTTGACGGAATGCCTTCACAGCACCCTTTCCGCCTTCGCCGCCATCGGGTTCGCCGCCGCGGCCATCCACGCGTACATGCTCTTGAAGGACCGCGCGAACCTGTTCCACCGGCGGGCCTACGCCATCGCGCTCGCCGTCGGAGGCGCGGCGGCGCTCCTCATGCCCCTCACGGGGGATCTGAGCGCCAAACACCTGGCCCGTCGTCAGCCCGTGAAGTTCGCCGCCATGGAAGGGCAATGGGAGACCCAAAAGGGCGCCCCGCTGCGCCTCGGAGGCTGGCCGGATGAAAAACGCGAGGAGACCCGCTATGCCCTCGAGATCCCCTACGGTTTGAGCTTCCTCGCCACCCTGAACCCCCATGCGGAAATTAAAGGCCTGAAAGAAGTTCCCCCGGAAGACCGGCCCCCGGTGGGCCTCGTGCACCTGGCGTTCCAGGCGATGGTGGCCGCCGGTTTCGCCATGATGGCGGTGGCGCTTTTGGGCGGAGGGCTGGCTTGGAAACGCAGGCGATTGCCGGACGCGCGTTGGTATTTATGGCTGGTGACCTTGTCCGGCCCGTTGGGTTTCATCGCCGTGGAGGCGGGCTGGACGGTCACCGAAGTGGGCCGACAACCTTGGACCATTTCCAAAATCATGCGGACTTCCGAAGCCGTCACGCCCATGCCCTGGCTGGTGGCGCCGTTCGTCGTCTTCACGTTTCTCTATCTTTTCTTGGCGGTGCTCGTCGTTGTTCTTCTCCGCCGCCAAGTGATTCAGAGCCCGAATGTTCCCGCTTGAGGCTTGGATCGCCATCGCCATCTTCGCGGCCTTGATGGTTTATTCCCTGACGGGAGGCGCCGATTTCGGGGGAGGCGTGTGGGACCTGTTCGCCGCCGGGCCCCGCGCCGCCCGGCAGAGGGACGCCATCGCGCGGGCCTTGAGCCCCATTTGGGAAGCCAACCACGTGTGGCTGATCGTCGTCATGGTTCTCCTTTTCGTGGCTTTCCCCAAGGCTTTCGCGGACATCGGCATCGCCTTGCACATCCCGTTGGCCGTGATGCTCATCGGCATCGTCATGCGGGGATCGGCTTTTGCCTTCCGCAGTTACACGGGCCCGTCCGGGGATCCTTTCCGCCGATGGAGCTTGCTGTTCGCCGTCGCCAGCACCGTGACGCCCATCATGCTCGGCGTGTCGGTGGGCGCGGTGGCCGGCGGCCGCCTCCGCGCGGGAGCGGGAGGCTCCCTCGCGGATTTTTTCTCGTCTTGGCTGGCGCCGTTTCCGTTCGTCCTGGGGGTCTTTGCTTTGACGTTGTTCGCTTTCGTGGCGGCTGTCTATTTGACGCTGGAAACGGATTCCGTCGATTTGAAGGAGGATTTTCGCCGGCGGGCGCTTGTTTCGGGCGTGGCGGTCGGCGTCATGGCTTGGACGAGCTTTTTCATGGCCAAAAAGGGAGCGCCCCTGATCCATCAAGGCTTAAGCGCGGCACCGTGGGCTCTGCCGTTCCATCTCGTCACGGGCGCGGCGGCCCTGGGGGTTTTCGGCTGCCTTTGGAAGAGGCGGTATCGCGCCGCGCGGGTCCTCGTGGTGGTCCAGGCGGCGCTCATCATTTGGGGTTGGGGAATGGCGCAGTTCCCCTTCGTCATCGTGCCGGATTTGACGGTGGCGAACGCGGCGGCTCCCGAGTCGGTTCTGCGCCCCGTCCTTTGGGCTCTCTTGGCGGGGAGCGCCTTGGTCGTCCCCTCCTTCTGGTATCTCTATTTCGTTTTCAAAGGCGAGCGCCGCGCGCGGATTTGATGTCCACCCACTTGCGCAGCAAAGCCTCCAGATCCTCCATCTGAACCGGCTTGGCCACATAGTCGTCCATCCCTGAAGCGAGGCACCGTTCCCGGTCGCCTTCCATGGCGTGGGCCGTCATGGCGATGACGGGCGTGCGCCGCTTCCCTTTTTCCCGCCGGCGGAGTTCCTCGGCCGCCTGATACCCATCCAACACCGGCATCTGGCAATCCATGAAAACGACGTCATACGGATGTTTCTCAAGAGCGCTCAACACGTCCCGGCCGTTCGTCACGGCGTCCGCCCTCAGGCCCAGTTTGGAGAGTTGCGCGAGGATGACTTTTTGGTTGACGAGGTTGTCCTCCGCGATGAGGACGGCGATGTCCCTTTTCTCCCAAGACGGTCCCGGCCCCTGGGACGGGTAGCCCGCGCGCTCTTTTTTCTCCGGGACCGGCGCCGTCGGCGCCGGCTTCATGCAGGGCACGCGGATCCAGAAGGTCGAGCCCTGACCGGGCCGGCCCTCCACGCCGATGGTGCCGCCCATGAGGTTCACGATCTGCTTGCTGATGGCCAGGCCCAGGCCGGTTCCGCCGAAACGCCGGGTGGTGGAGGGGTCGGCCTGGGTGAACGGCTCAAAGAGGTAGGACCTTTGCTCCGGGGAGATGCCGATCCCCGTATCGAGCACATCGATTTGGATGATGGCGATCCGGTCCGTTTCCGCTTGCTTGTTGACTTTCACCAGCACTTCTCCCCGCTCGGTGAACTTGAGCGCGTTCCCCAACAGGTTCGTCAGCACCTGCTTCAGCCGGGCCGCGTCCCCGCGCAGCGCGGCCGGGACCGGGCTGTCGAATCGAAAGTCCAGGCGGAGGTTCTTCCGCCGGGCTTCCGGCTTGAACACGCCCACCACTTCGCCGACCAGTGAGCGCAGATCGTAGTCCCGCTCTTCCAGCCGCATCTTACCGGATTCGATTTTCGAGAAATCCAAAATGTTGTTCACGATGGACAACAGCGAGTCCGCGGATCCCCGCACGATCTCGGTGAATTCCTTTTGCTGGTCGTTCAGGGGGGTGTCGAGGAGCAGCCCCGCCATGCCGACGACGGCGTTCAAGGGGGTGCGGATCTCGTGGCTCATGTTGGCCAGGAACTGCGATTTCACGCGGGCGGACTCCAGGGCCGCGTCGCGCGCCTGGGACAGCTCTTCGTTCACTTTGACAAGCTCGGCCGTGCGCGTTTCCACCCGGGACTCCAGCTCCCGGTTGAGCTTCTCGATCTGCGCCATGGCGTTCTTGAAATCCGAGATGTCGCGGGTGATGGAGAGGAGGCAGCGCTCTCCTTCCACATCGATCAGCCGCAAGGAGATTTGTCCGGGGAAAATCCTCCCGTTCTTGGCGCGGAAGGAGCCCTCCATCCGCCCCTCCCCCGTTTCGTCCAGCAACCGGACGAGGTCCTCGCGTTCATGCGGGCGGGCCCAAAGGCTCAGGTCCAGGGTGGTTTGCCCGACGGATTCCTCACGGGAGTAGCCCGTCAGCCGCGAGAAGCTCTCGTTGACGTCCAGTATTTTCCCGTCGCTCACGCGCGAGATGATGAAGCTTTCCGGGCTCGTCGAGAAGATTCTGGAGAACTTATCCTCGCTTCTTCTAATCGCCTCCTCCGCTTGCTTGCGGGCGCTGATGTCGCGGGCGATGCCGAGGACGGAGACCACCTCGCCTTCCGCGTTCCGGATGGGGACCAGGCGGGTCTCCAGCCACAGCGTTTTCTGTCCGAGGGAGTAGGAAACTTCACTGTGGTACGGCGCGCCCGTGCGGAACACGTTTTGGATGTTGCGGCTGTGCCGCTCGGCCATTCCCGACGGGAAGAAATCGGCCTGCGGTTTGCCGAGGAACTCCTCAGGCGCCTTGTTCATCGTCCTGGCCGCGGTGGGGTTCACGTATTGGAACTTCTCGTCGGGGCAGAGCATGAAGATGTTGTCCGGAATGACGTCCAGCACCGACCGGAGGATTTCCTCGCTTCGGCGCAGATCCTCCTCCGCGCGTCTGTGCTCGGTGATGTCGATGAGCGCGCCGACGATGGCGACCGTTTTCCCGTCTTTCACCACCGGGGCCTCGTTCACTTCCACCCAGAGGCGCCGGCCCTTCTTGCCCACCAATTCCAGCTCGTAGGCCGGCTGGCGCTTCCCGGTGTCGATGGCGCGCTGGGTCAGCTCATACCCCCTTTGGTTGATGGGGTTGTCCGTGAGGAACTCGGTCCAATGGACGAGGGCTTCCTCCGGTTCGCAGTCGAAGAACTGCCGTGTCTGCGGGCTCATGAACGTCAACACATGGTCGGGGGTGTGGGAATAGAACAGGTTCGTGGAGTGCTCCACGATGTGGCGAAGCTTTTGCTCGCTTTCTTTGAGCCGATGCTCTGCCCGGGCCAAGTTCTCCGTTTTCATTTCGAGGTTCGTCCGGATCAGGCGCTCCGTCTCGAACAAATAGATGTTTTCGATGGACAGGGCGGCCCGGTCGGCGATATTTTTGGCGAGGGTCAGGTCCTCTTTCCCGAACCAGCGGCCGGAGCCTCCGGCCTCGGTGATCCCGAGCGTCAGCACTCCGATCACGCATCCGTCCAGCATCATCGGCACGGCCATATAGGACACGAGGCCGAGTTCCTGTCGGAGGCGCAGGAAAAGAGGATTGGCCGCGCCCGACTCCGGGTCTTGAGGATCAAAATGCGGAAGGCGTTTCGCTTCTCCCGTCCGAGCGATTTCCGCCGGGCCGCCCGCGATCGCGGCGTCGCCGAGGACGTCCTGCAAAATGGCTTGGAGTTTTTTCTGTTTTTCGGGAAGGACGTGGGCCACGTAACTGGCCTCGATGTTCCCATCCTTCCCGACTTTGTGCACCGAGCACCAATCCGCCATGCGGGGGACAAGGATTTTCATGAGGTTCTGGACGGACAGGCGCAAATCGAGTGAATAATCCGAGGGCCGGCCTATGTCGGCCAGCAATTGGGAACGCTCCATGGAACGATGGGCCTGCATGTAGAGCCTGGAGTTGTCAATGGCGCAGGCGCTTCGTTCCGCCAATTCCTGAGCCAAAACGAGCTCTTTGCGGGCGTGGCGCCGCACGGAAGGGCCGAAGGCCAGGCTGATGGACCCCAGGATCCGGTTGTGCGTGACGATGGGCACGACGATTTTGGATTTCAAGCCGAGCTCTTGAATCAGCCGGCGCAGGTTTTCGTCCGGCACTTTGGCCGTCCATTCCTCATCAAGGATATCGGAGAAAAGGCGCGGCCGCCCGGTTTTGAGGACCTCCCAAACCGGATCCTGCGAGCGGGGCGCCGGCGGAAAGCACATCAACCGATCCGCGATCGGCTGTTTTTGAGGATCCGCATGGGCGGCCGCCACCCGGTCGAGGGTCCCGTCCTCGTTCAAAAGGTCGATGACGGCCCAGTCGCCGAGAAGGGGGAGGGCCAAGTTCAGGGTTTTTTTCAACGTGGAGGGATAGTCCAAGGACGTGCAAAGGATTTCAACGCATTGGCAAGAGAAGTGCTTCGGCGGCTTGCTGGTTTTCTTGGCGCTTCCTTTGACAAGATCAGTGGAATGAAGGATGTCGTGCCAACTCATCATTCGGATCTCCGAAGCTCAAGGATGGCTGAAGTAAAAAGGAAAACTGAGAGGAATCCTCGCGGGAAACGATGCCCTATACCAACTATTATCCTAGCATATCCAAAAAAATGTTTTAAGACGGGGAAGTCGGGTGCGGGCCGGCGCGTCAGACGGCGGCGGGTTCGGCCTTTTGGGACGGCACGCCGGGTTTTGAGAGGAGGATCCTCGCGTCCACCACCGCGCAGCCCTCCCCTTTATTGTAGGTCACGAGGGGGTTGATGTCCAGCTCCTCGATCTCGGGGCATTCCTGGGCCAACTGCGAGAGGCGCATGAGGCATTCCTCAATTTTCTCCAGGTCGGCCTGAGCCTCTCCGCGCACGCCCTCCAGGATTTTGAAAGCGCGGATGTTGCGTACCATTTCCTGCGCTCCCAATTCCCGGATCGGGGCCAGGCGGAAGGTGACGTCCTTCAGCACTTCCACGTACGTGCCGCCCAGGCCGAACATCATGAGGGGGCCGAAATGAGGGTCGCGCTTCAAACCGAGGATCACTTCCCGGCCTTTCTTCGCCATTTTCTGCACGGTGACGCCGAGGACGCGGGCCGAAGGCACCCTTTCGCGCACGCTCGACAGGATGGCCTCCGCGGCTTTTTCCGCCTCGGCGCGGGAGCCGATGTTCAGGCGCACGCCGCCCACGTCGAACTTGTGTAGGACGTCCGGTGAATTGATTTTGAGGACGACCGGATACCCCATGTGTTCCGCCGCCCGGCCCGCCTCGGCGGGACCGGCGCACAGCTCCACCGGCAGGACGGGGAACCCGTAATGGCGCAGCGCTTCGAAGGTCTCGAGGTCCGTGAGGTTCCGGTTCTCCCGGGAGGCGGTCTCGATCATTTTCCGCACCGGCGCGTGGTTGGCCGGGAACGTCTTGACCTCCGTGCGGGGCCGCTGCACCCAACCCATGAATTGCGACATCCGGGATAGGGCTTTCGCCGCGGATTCGGGGAAGACGTAATGGGGGATTCGTTTTTGGGAAAGGACCTTCAGCCCTTCTCCCTCCACCATGCCCATGAAACAGGCCAGGATGGGTTTGTCGGTTTCGGACCCCGTCTCGCCGATCACGCGGGCGATTTCGTCCGTGTCCGTCATGGCCTGCGGGGTGAGGATGACGAGGAGGCTGTCCACGTTCGGGTCTTTCGAGACCCCTTTCAGGGCCGCCTCGTAGCGGCCGTGCTGGGCGTCGCCGATCACGTCCACGGGGTTCCCGAAGGCCGCGGAGGCAGGCAGATGTTTTTTCAGCTCGGCGACGGTGCCCGCTTCGAGGGGCGCGATCTCCAGGCCGAACCGCACCGCCGCGTCGGTGGCCATGATGCCCGGCCCGCCGGCGTTGGTCACGATGGCGATCCGGTTGGATTTGGGGAACTTCTTGGAGCCGAAGGCGACCGCGCAGTCGAAAAGCTCACCGACGGTGTCCACCCGCATGATGCCGCTCTGGGCGAAGATGGCGTCGTAGATTTCCTCGGACCCGGCCAAGGACCCCGTGTGGGAGGACGCCGCCTTGGCGCCCTGGATGGTCCGCCCCGACTTGATGGCCAGGATGGGTTTTCGCTTCGCGTTCTCGCCCGTGATCTTCCGGCACAAACGGATCATCTCCTGCGGGCGCATGACGTCTTCCACGTACATCAGGATCACGTCGGTCTTCTCATCCCGGCCGAGGTACTCCAAAAGCTCCAGTTCCGTCACGTTGGCTTTGTTGCCCAGGCTGATGAACTTCGAGAACCCGACGTTGATCCCCTTGGCGTACTCCAAGACGGCGGTGCACAGGGCGCCGCTTTGGGAAACGAAAGCGATGTTGCCTTCCATCGGCGTGCATTGGGCGAAACTGGCGTTCATCAGCACGGCGGGGTCCGGGTTGATGATGCCCAGGCAGTTCGGCCCCACGAAGGAGACGCCCGATCGGACGGCCATGTCGGCCAGTTGTTTTTCGAGGGCGGCGCCGTCCGGCCCCACTTCCCGGAACCCGGCGGAGATGACCACGGCGCTCTTGACGCCCTTCCGGAGGCATTCCTCGAAGGTCGGGACCGCGGCGGTCGCCGGCACGATGAGGACGGCGAGGTCCACCGGGCCGGGGATCTCGGAAATGGACGCGAAGCATTTCACCCCGAGCACGTCGGGGGATTTCGGGTTGACGGGATAAAGCGCGCCCTTGTATCCGCCTCGATGAAGGTTCTTGAAAACGGCGTGGCCGACCGCCTCCGCGCGGCGGGACGCGCCGATCACGGCGATGCTTTTGGGGTTGAAGAGGGTGTCCAACGAACCGGATGTCATGGCGGGAAGCTCCTTTTCAGTTTCAATGGGTGTAAAATATCTTTTTCAATCGGGCAGTTCAAGACGGTTTTCAACAGATGCGAGGGAATTGTTCCCCGCTCAGCATGTCCACGATGCGCCGGGTGCCGATGCGGCTCACCAGCGTGACGGGAGCGCCGGGCTCGTCCGCCGCCCGGCCGATGAGGGCGGCGCCCGCGCCTTGCGGATGGGCGCGCATCACGGAGAGCGCCCGCGCCGCGTCCTCCGCTTTCACGAAGGCGGCCAGCCGCCCTTCGTTCGCGACGTAGAGAGGGTCGAACCCCAGCATTTCGCAGGCGCCGCGGACGTCTTCTCTCACCGGGATCGCTTTTTCTTCGACGCTCACCGAAACGCCGGACGCGGAGGCGATTTCGTTCAGCGCGCTGGCCAGGCCCCCGCGGGTGAGGTCGCGCAGGGCGTGGACCTCGATCCCGCCGGAGAGGAGCGAAAGGACGAGGTCGGCCAGGGGGGCGGTGTCGCTCTCGATGGCGCTTTCAAATTCCAGCCCTTCCCGGAGCGCCATCACGGCGATCCCGTGGCGGCCGATGTCGCCGTTGACGATGAGCGCGTCTCCCGCCCGCACGCGCTCCGGCGCGATGGTTTGGGCGTGCTCAACGGCTCCGACGCCCGAGGTGTTGATATAGAGGCCGTCCCCCTTGCCCCGGTCCACCACTTTCGTGTCCCCCGTGACGATCTGGACGTGCGCCCGCTCGGCCGCCTCCTTCATGGATTGCACCACGCGCCAGAGGGTTTCCATCGGGAGGCCCTCTTCGATCACGAACCCGGCGCTCAAATACAACGGGCGCGCCCCGCTCATGGCCAGGTCGTTCACCGTGCCGTTCACGGCCAGGTCCCCGATGTCGCCCCCCGGGAAAAAGAGGGGCCGAACGACGTAGGAGTCCGTCGTGAAGGCCAGCCGGGTCCCCGGCAGGTCCAGCACCGCCGAGTCGCGGCTGGACTGGAGCGCCGAGGAGCCGAAGGCGGGCACGAACATTTTGTCGATCAGCTCGTGCATCAACTTCCCGCCGCCCCCGTGGGCCAAGAGCACGGCCGGATATTGCGAAATCGGGATGGGGCAAAAGGATGGAATCTCGGGGGCGGCCGTCATGGGTTTTGGAGCGCCTTCGAGTTCCGGTAGCGGTGATACGCCGCGCAGGCGCCTTCCGACGACACCATGGGCGCGCCC
>JACQPF010000153.1 GCA_016207625.1 Elusimicrobiota bacterium
CCTCGCCGCGATCGCGAAAGCCGATATCATCTTCTTGAACAACGTGGTTTACCAGATTCCCGGTCCGCTTGTGCCGCGGCTTGAAAGGGTTCTGGAAGGGATGCGTCCGGGATCTTTTGTTTTCACGAATGAGCTGGATCGTCTTCCGGGCCTCAACTACAACCAGTTCCAATTGCTTGGAAACGGCATTTTGAGGAAACTCGAAATCCCTGTTCCCGATCACGGTTACGCCATCGCCGACCTTGTCGACGCCATCGGACCGGCGATGACCGGCCGGCTCTTCGGTGCCAATCACGATGAAGACGCGGTCCGGGTCGAAAGGAACGCCGCCCTGTATTCAAAAGCTTTGGAAGCGGAAGCGGATCGGCGGGAATTCCATCGGCTCGTCGGCGAGGGCCGCATCCAAGACGCGGAGGCCTTCTTCCGCGCGCGGCCGAACAAGTTCAACGATTTCCAGTGGGAGCCCCGTTCGGCGGTTTATCCGGGAGGATTGGATCTGCGCATTTTCGAGCTGTTCCCCGACCTGGAGACCGCCCATTTCCTGAACCTGCGTCCTTTCCGCGTTTACTTCCAAGTTGAAGAGCTGGATTTCTTACACGGGAACCATCGGTTCAGAAGCCGCGAAGCTCTTGGAGAGATGGCCAAGGAATACCTGACCCATTCCGCCGGCAAATACATCCCCAACGCTCTCCAGCTCGCCATTCTGCAAAAGGATCCCCAGATCGGCATGGAGCCTTTCCTTTTGTTTGATTTGGAAAGGATCGGCGCCCGGAACGTTCGAGTCACCCCGTTGCCGCAAGAGAGATACACCACATTCCGCATCGATTTCCAGGATTGGAGGGGACACGACAAGCATATTTATTACACGCAGGCGGACGCCGTGCTTCCGCAATTTTCATCCGTCCTCGCGAGGGACATGGCCGCCCGGAAGATAGACCTCATTTTTCATAAGGGGTTCACGTTCGACACGAGCCTTGGATTCAGCAACGAGGACGCACGCCGCCTATCTCACATCAACAACGGTTTGCGGCGGGGCGGTTTGCAAGTCTCGGAGAGGGCGATCCTCCACGTCGATGACTATATCGAAATCGGCACCATCGGCGGGGGTCAAACGGTTTGGGGGCAACTGGGGCATCGGGAGGGCGTCTTGAAGGCCTATCGCAACGCCCCCATGGCGGAAGCAGCCCGGGATGAGTTCCCGGCGCAATTCACGGAAGACGATCCGTTCCTGGGCATGAGCGGCTGGCTGTGGGGGCCGCTCATCCGCCGGGGATGGGTGAGCTTGGAGACCGCCGCGCGGTGGGCCTTCTTCGCCGAAGAATTCATTTTCTCCGGTGTATTATTGAACCTGCTGCCGGCGCTTTTATCCGCGACAGGCGTGCTGGACCCGGCTTTGGCGGAGGCCTTGCGCCTTCCGCTTTTCCTTACGGCCAACCTGTTGTTCGGCCTGAGCCACGACCGGTTGTACAAACGGGACGGCTTTGGAAACGTTTACGACGCAGGGCCCGCCCGGCTGCGGCACAGGCTGGCCTTGGCGGGCCTGGGCGCGATTTTCCGCATCGGATTCCTCTTCGGCCTTGAAGGACCGTGGACCCTGCTGGCCACGCTTCCCCTGGCCCTCGGCTTGCACTTCATTTATAACGAGAACGTGGCGCCGAAATACGGCCTGCCACTGGGGATGGCACTGGAAGAAACCCACGGGAGTCCGCTCCAATACCGATCCATCGGCGCTCTCGCGGTGGAATTCGTGCACAGCCCGGACCGGAATCGCCGCCACCTGATCGCGGAGCATTTGACTCGGCTCCCCAACCGAGCAGAGGTGATAAAGACCCTGGCGAACGCCATTCGTCAGATGAACCCCGGAGACACCGATTCGATTTTCAATGTGCTGGTTTTCTATGGCCGGGACTTTTCCAAAGCCCTGCTCCAAGAACTGGGAGACTGGAAACCCGTCCGGATCCATACCACGCTGTTCTTCAGGCATGCGGAGGAGTTTGAGGCCCTGAGGAAGTCTCTCCCTGAGCTTATTCGACAGCGTTCGGCGGAAGGGGCCAAGGCCTTGACCGCCCTTTCGCTCGGAGCGTCGACCGGCAACGAGGCGGTCTCCATCGCCGCCGCGTTCCTGTCCGAAACGCAAAACCACCCGGAATGGAATCCGCTGTCCCTCAAGGTGCATGGGTATGAAATCGACGGTCCCACGGTGCGGCAGGCGCAGGAAAACCTGAGGACCGGCTGGCTCGACCTGGGCGATTCAGACAACGAGCAAACCTATAGCAAGAAGGTCCGACCCTATTTGCCTCAAATCCGCCGGGACGGCATGGTGGAATTCCATGAGGGAGACATCACCGGCGGCGAGGCCGGGGGCGCGGTGGAACAGGCGGACATCATCTTCCTGAACCATGTGCTCTACCAAATGACGGCCGAAAGCCACGGGCGCCTGGCCGAATCGCTCCAAAAGATGCGGCCAGGCGCGATCCTGTTCACCAACGAGCTGGATTATCTCCGGGCCCTCGACATCGATGATTTCGACCGGATCGGCGACGGTATACTCCGCAAGAGGGCCGCCGGCGAGCCGCCGGTTGGGAACCGCGCCGCCGTGACCCGGGAACCGGCTGTCCAAGAGACCTCGTGGATCAAACCCAAACGAAGCCATGTGACGACCTTCTTCCGCTACGGCCTGGAATTCGAGAAACTGCAAGAGGTCCTGCCGCTCCTCTTTCGTCAAAGGGTCGCAGAAGGAGCGAAAACCGTGACCGCGTACTCCCTGGGAGCGTCCAACGGGAAGGAAGCGGTGTCCATCGCGGCGGCCATCCTTTCGTCGGCTGAGAGGAACCCGGATTGGGGGGATTTCCTGACCTTTGAAGTGCATGGAGTCGAGGACGACGGGCCGACGGTCGACAAGGCCCGCGATCAGTTGGCGAAGGGCTCCTATGATTTCTCCAACACGGAAGACCGGCAGGCCTACGCCGAAAAAGTTCATCCCTTCCTTTCCCAGATCCGTCTGTCCGGCATGGTCCGGTTCCACGAGCAGGACATCTTCAGCCCGGAGACCGTGAAAGGGCTTGAGGCGGCCGATATCGTTTTCATCAACTTCGTCCTGTACCAACAACCGACCCGCGAGAGCCACCGCAAAATGGAGGCGGCGCTGAGCCGCCTGAAGCCGGGGGCTTACGTGTTCACCAACGAAATGGAATGGCTTTCTCAGCTGGACCGGTCGGAATTCGTCACCGTCATCGACAAAGACCACATGACCGTGCTTCAAAAGAAACCGGCGGATCTCCAGGTCTCCCCGCTCAAAGCGCCCTACACCTCCCCTCGGGCTGGGTCGGATGCCTTGAACAGCCTGGCGTCGGGCCGGTGGGCGTGGGTGTCCAACTTTTGGGGCGAGGCCGCCCACGCGGTCACCGCGACGCTTTTGGGCCATCAAGCGGAAACCGTTTGGAACAATCCGGACGGCGCGCCCTACGTCAGGGTGGCGGGGCTTCCTCAGAAAGGGGTCCGGGCGCTGATTCTCGCCGCCGTGCATCCCGCGATCAATTTCCTTTGGGCCATTTCTCCGTTCCTTTGGCTCGCAGCGACGGGGCTTCCTCAAGGCCCTCCGCAGATCGCTTTGTTCTTGGCCGTCTCTTTCCACGCTCTCCTGAACGCTTTTGGGTTCGGCGCCAACGTCTTTTTCAGCTATTTCCGATGGACGGCGGGGCAGTGGCGGTTTTTCGTGGCTCCGGATTCGGATTGGAACCGAATTTTCTTCGCAGTGGACTTGAGCGCCCTTGCCCCGGAGGGCAAGGACCTGAGATCCGAATCGGACGAGAAAAAACCATACTCCTTCGCGAACTCACGACTCACCCCGAGCGTCACGGAGGCCATGGCCTTCCTGGGACACATCGACGCGAGACCCGGCGACCGTATCCTGAACGTCGGGACGCATTTGGACTTCCACACGCCCTTGGCCGCGATGTTGATGGGCGCGCATTACGTCGGGTATGAAGTGAACAGGGTTTATGAGAAGGTTTTTGCCGCCTTTTTCGCCAGGCTGGCGATGAGCCGGTTCACGGGAAGCGGAAAACAAGTCGTCGATCGGTTCTCCACCGGCTCGCCCGCCTCCGCGGAACTGCCGGACCACAGCCAGGACGTCGTGTTAATGCTCGGCGTTCTCACGGACCCGCACGTTCAAGAGCCCGAACGGATTTTCATGGAAGCCCTGCGGGTGATCAAGGACAACGGCACGCTCGTCGTCGGCAGTTATCCGTTGAATTGGGAGATCAGCGAAAGAGAACACGCCCTGGCGATCGTGAACGACGTCCTCGTTTCTTCCGCTTGGGAAGGGCGCGTGAGACTCATTTTTCAAGGTCCCTACCGCAACTCGAGGAATTCCTCATACATCTTTAAAGTCGAATTCAATGAAGCTGTCCTCGAAACCGGTGAACAG
>JACQPF010000154.1 GCA_016207625.1 Elusimicrobiota bacterium
GGCGCGCGCCGACGAGCCGAAGTGGGCCTTCAACAAATCCTGGGACACGCGCTTACGCTCCATGATGAGCCGCAAGGCCTCGTTCATCTCATTAACGGTTTCGGCGTCCTCCTTGGCGGATTCCTGGGCGGCGATGACGGCGAAGATGTCTTCATAATGTGGTTTGGCCTGCTGTTTCGCGAACCCGACAACCGCCTCCACTTCTTTTTCGGTGACGTACGCTCCCTGCAGGCGGATGGGCGCCGGGGCCCCCGCGGGGAGGAAGAGCATGTCCCCGGACCCCACGAGAGACTCCGCACCGATGGTGTCCAGGATCACGCGGGAATCCGTCTGGGACGCCACGCGAAACGCGATGCGCGCCGGCAAATTGGCCTTGATGACGCCCGTGATCACGTCCACGGACGGCCTCTGGGTGGCCAGCACGAGGTGGATCCCCACCGCGCGGGCCATTTGCGCGAGCCTCTGGATGCAGTCCTCCACCTCGCGGGCGGAGATCAGCATGAGGTCGGCCAACTCATCGATGACCACGATGATGTAGAACTCGGGCGGCAAGCCTTCCTTGGCGCGCTTCTCGTTGTAGCCCTCGATGTTGCGCACGTTCGCCTTGGCGAAGATCTCGTAGCGGTGCTCCATCACCTTCACGAGGCGCACCAGGGCCTTGGCCGCCTCTTTCGGATGGGTGATCACCTGGGCCGCCTCCGGGCCCGTGCGCGGATCGTACAGGTGAGGCATGCCGTCGTAGGTCGGCAGCTCCAGCCGCTTCGGGTCGATGAGCATGAACTTCACACGGTCCGGCGTGGCGCGCATCAAAACCGACATGATCAAAGAGTGAACGCAGACGGATTTCCCCGACCCCGTCGCCCCGGCCACCAGCAGGTGCGGCATGGGCGCCAAATCCGTGGCGTAGGGCTCGCCGGAGCTGGTTTTCCCCAAAGCCACCGTGAGCAGGCTTTTGGCCCCCGAAACGCGGGGATCGGCGATGATCTCTTTTAGAGTGACAAGGGCCGACTTGGGGTTCGGGATTTCAATCCCCACCGCGCCCTTGCCCGGGATGGGCGCCAGCACCCGCACGCGCGTGGCTTTCATGGCCAGCGCGACGTCGTCGGCCAAGCTGACGATGGAGCTGATCTTCACGCCCGGCGCGGGCTCCAAATCGTATCTCGTGATCACCGGGCCGGGGTGGATGTCGATCGTCTTCGCCAGCACGCTGAAGTTGGCCAGGGTCTGCTCCAAAAGCTGGGCGTTGGCCACGAGGTCCTTCTCGGAAAGCTGGGTCGTCTGAACTTTCGGGTCCGCCAAAAGATCCAAAGGCGGCAATTGGTAAGGCGTCGACGTGGGAACGGGAACCGTCTGCGAGCTCTCGGACGGTTTCTCCTTTTTATCCTTCGGCGGAACCACCTTCGCGGGTTTTTCCGCCACAGGCTTGCGCGCCTCTTCCGCCGGTGCCGCTTTCTGAACCTGCGAAATCACAGGCGGAGTGACAACGTTCGGCAGAGAAGGCGCCAAAGGACGGGGTTTTACGACGGGCGGCTTTTTCACGACCGCCTGCTGGCGGGCCTCCCGCCACTCATCGATATCTTTCCTGAGCCGTTCGACGACCACCTCGAACACACGGACCGGCGACACGCGGAACATCCCGCAGGAAACCAGCCCCAACCCCAAAAGGGAAACCAGCCAAGCCCCAGGCGCTCCGAAGAGCCGGGACAGGAAACGCGCGCCCGTCAAACCCAGGATCCCGCCGAAATTCTTCTGGAACGCGGCGTCGCCGAAAAGGCTGAAGAACGTGCAAGAGAGGAAGAACACGCCCGCCCAAAGCGCCAGGCGCAGCGCGGCCTGAGGCCAGGGCTTGGAGAGGGCCATGCGCAGTCCGACATATGAAACCCAGATCGGGAAGAAGAACCGGTTCCAGCCGAACGCCCAGGACATGGTCACTTTGATGTGCCGGCCCCAAACCCCCGCCGGGAAGAGCACGCAATAAAGCGACAACGCTCCCAGCCCCATCAAGAGAATGCCGAGCAGTTCACGTCGCCGGCGGGATTGTTGCTGGATCTTGGAAGAAGCCTTCAAGAAATTCGACCGCATAGGAAATGGATCCTTTTCACGAACGCAACGTTTACCGGAAAAGCGCCCAGGCGCCGAGCAACGCGCAATAGACGGCAAAGGGCCACAGGCGCTTCGCGGCTAAAAATTTCATCAACACGAACAACGAAGCCAATCCGGCCAGGAAAGCCACCCCTCCGCCCGTCAACGCCAAGACAGGGTCCAAAGATCCCATCTCTTTCAGCGTCAGGAAGGTCGCCCCCGCAATCGCCGGGATGGCCATTAAAAAACTGAACCGCCCGGCCTCTTTCCAGCTCCACCCGAGGAGCAAGGCCGTCGCGATGGTGGATCCGCTCCGGGACCAGCCGGGCCAAACCGCCGCTCCTTGCACAATCCCCAACAGCACCGCGTGCCACCAGGGGATCGTCCCGATATCACGCCCTTCACGCCGCGAAGCCGTTTCCCCGGCCGCCAGGAACATGGCCGTCACCACGAACCCAACCCCCGCCGCCGCCAAAGAAGAGTAAGCCCCCTCCACCGCTTTCTTGAGGGAAAAACCGATGACGGCCGTGGGGATCGTCGCCAAGATGATATAAAAAGCGCGGCGGCACTCCAAGTCGCGCCCTTCAGAGATCCGGAAAGTGACGAGCCCCCGGGCCAAGCGCGTCAAATCCTTCCAAAAAAAGAGGACGATGGAGACGAGAGTCCCCACGTGAAGGACCACATCCAACGCCAGGAAGGACTCAGACGAGCCGAGAGAAGACTGGAAGAGGGTGAGATGCCCATCCGAAGAAACCGGCAGGAACTCGGTGATCCCCTGAATAACGCCTAAGATGATCACCTGGCCCAGTGTGGTTTCCAATGGAGGAAGGCCCCTGACTATGAATTGTGCCGCTTGATGGAAACGCGGTAACCGCGGTCGCTGGAGACGATGTGGATCTTGCCCTCCCGGCCCAACCATCCCAACGCCAGGAAGAGGAGGCTCTGCGAAATTTTAAGGGAAGAGCGGAGCTTCAGAGTGGAGGTTTCCCCATGCAGATCGAGATACCGCCACACGTCACCCGCCAATTGGCCGATATCATTCCACACGTTTTTCTCCGGAACAAACCCTATGATGCCGGGTCAACCAAAAACAGGTTCTGTCCCGCCGACACCGGCTTCCCGTTTTCCACCAAAATCTTCCGGATCACGCAAGGCCGGTCGGCGCGGATTTCGTTCATGACTTTCATGGCTTCCACAATGCAGAGCACGCCGCCGTAGGCCACCTTGTCCCCTTCCTTCA
>JACQPF010000119.1 GCA_016207625.1 Elusimicrobiota bacterium
ATGGGGATGTCGTAGATGTTGAGGTCGTTCTTCCGGATGAGATAGAGCAAGAGGTCCAGCGGTCCCTCAAAAATCTCCAGGTGAACTTCATGTGAGCTCATATTGGGTCCAAATTCATGGCGCGGCGCGCCTCGTCCAACGTCGTCCGGGCGGCCTGATGCGCTTTTTCGTTGCCCGCCTCAAGGACGTCCCGCACCAGGTTCGGTTTTTTCGCCAATTCCGCCCTTTTTTCGTGAAGCGGTTTCAAAGCGGGTTCCATCAAGCTCAGGAGATGCTTTTTGCAGGCCACGCAACCGATGCGCCCTTCGCGGCATTCCGTCTCCCTAACGGCGGATTGGGAATTATAAATCTTATGAAGCGCGTAAACAACACATCCTTCCGGATGTCCCGGGTCGTTGGCGCGGATTTTTTGGGGGTCCGTATACATCCTGGAAATCTTCTGCCAAAGGCCTTCGGACGTCTCCGTCAACTCAACGGCGTTGCCGTAGGATTTGGACATTTTCCGGCCATCCAAGCCCGGGACTTTCGGCGTCTGCCCCAGAAGGGCTTTGGGCTCCTGAAAGACAGGACCGTATATGTGGTTGAACCGGCGAGCGATCTCCTGGCAGAGCTCCAGGTGGGACAGCTGGTCCTCCCCGACAGGAACGCCGTAGGCCTTGTAGAGCAGGATGTCCGCCGCCTGGAGGACGGGATAGCCCAGGAAACCGTGCGTGGCGATCTCCCGCCCGGACAGTTCGCGCAGCTGTTCCTTGTAGGTCGGGATGCGCTCCAGCCACCCCAGCGGCGTGATCATGGAGAGCAAGAGGGCCAGTTCGGCATGTTCCGGCACGCGGGACTGCTGGAAAATCACGCTTTTCTCGGGGTCGAGCCCGGCGGCCAGCCAGTCCAAGACCATCTCCTCGATGTTGGATTTGATGGAGCCGGTGTCCTCATACCCCGTCGTCAGCGCATGGAGGTCGGCCACCATGAAGAAGCATTGGTCGCCGCCGTTCTGCAGTTCCAGCCAGCGGTGGAGGGCCCCCCAATAATTGCCCAGGTGGAGTTTTCCGGAAGGGCGCATGCCCGATAAGATATTCTTTTTCATCGAAGTTCAGTGATCGTATTTCTTCCGAGGGAAATTGTCAACCACATGCCTTTCCTCGCCGCGGCGCGTCCGCACCCGGCCTTGCCAGCGGGCCGCCCGCAAAGATTTAAAAATCTCTTGATACAGAGGGCCCGGCGCATAACCCAGGCTCTTGAGGTCTTCCCCTTTCAGCAAGGGGGTTGAATTTTCCCATCGAACCCATCGGCTCGGATCGGAAAGCGCATGGCGGACGAACGTCCCGGCTGGGGAAGGCAGATCGGCCGCCGGCAGATCGCCCGCATCTCCCCTCTCCAACCGCGCGAGGACATCCAAAGCCGTCTCCACTCCGTGTACGAGCGCGCCGGGGAATTCAAGGAGAGCCAACTCCGTCCGGGCCGACTCGGGAGGCAGAGAACGGCAAAGGACGAGGAGGCGAAACAGGAAACCCTCGGACGGCAAGACCGTCCTTTCGTCTTTCACGAAGCTCGGCGCCAGCCCCCTCTCCACGAAACGTCCCCATTTCCATTCCTCGCTCCAAAATCGCCATGCGCCCCATTTCCAAAGGAACCGCAAGGCGGCGCGGGGATCTTCTTCCGTCAAGGTCCGCTCCAGCTCCATCCGGCGCCGGGCCGGGCTCAAGCGGTCGGGTAACCTGCGGCGGATGGACTGCAAGATGTGCTTGAGCGTTTGAACTTCCACGCGCCATCGATAACGTCCCGCGTAACGCGCCGCGCGGAAAATCCGCGTCGGGTCATCCACGAAACTCTTGGCGTGCAGCGCGCGCACGAGCCCTTTCTTGAGGTCCTGATACCCGCGGAATGGATCCTCCAGCCGGCCCCACAAACCCGGCGTCAGGTGGAGCGCCATGGCGTTCACGGTGAAGTCCCTCCTCGAGAAATCGTCCGGCAGGGACGCCGGTTTCACCACGGGGAGGGCCGCCGGCCGGGGATACGCCTCCCGGCGCGCCGTGGCCACATCGAGGGATGTCCCGTCGGGGAAAACGAGAGTGTAGGTCAAGAACGCCGGGTGATGCACCACTTTCGCTCGGAACTGGCCGGCCGCCTCGTTCACAAGCGTTTCCGCGGGCCCCTGCACGACCACGTCCCAGTCCAAGGGCAAGACGTCCAGGAACAGATCGCGGACGCATCCCCCCACGAGGCAGAGGAGCTGCCCGCGGGACTGGGCCCTCCGGCCCAGCGCCCTGAGCCGCCTTTCCCACAACGGGGGCAATCGACGGAGGAGAGCGTCTTGTGTCTTCAAAGGCCGGAGACATCCAAACGGTTGTTTGACAACTGCTCGAGGAGGCGCGCGTAGAGGGACAACCGGTCATTGGCTTTCAGCACGACCTGCAACCCCTTCTTAAAACGGGCGTTCAAGGACTGCTGATGATCTTTGCTCAAGGGGAGGACGGGAGGAACTTTGGCTTGACGGGCCAACGAGGGCCGGATTTTTTTCACCTCCACGGGGATGGACTTCGACAAATATTCCAATATGGCCCCTTGATCCATTTTCTCCTGTTCCTCCTCGATCAGACGGACCAAAGCGTCCAGACCGAAGAGAGAAATGGGACGATAGTCGAGCTTTTCGCGGGCTTCCAGACTGCCTTGGGCTTTGTTGAAGTCGTCTTCCATTTTCCGTATCCAGACCTCGGGCTCGGCCTCATGCTCTTTCGGATAGACGAAAGCCATCAGCTCCAGGGAGGGATCATGGTAGAGGACGAACCTCTCCGCATACAGCACCTGCTCGCATAGAGGACACGTGGCGACGTTGAGCCGTCCGGCCAGGAGGACCTCTTTCAGGTCCGGGTCCTCCTTTACGTTCACCGAACTCCAGAGAGTGGACTCGAACTCCTCCCCGCAGGGACAGCGGATCTCTTGCTCAGAAGAAAAAGACATATCGTTTATATA
>JACQPF010000120.1 GCA_016207625.1 Elusimicrobiota bacterium
GTGCGCCTGCCACAACGGCCGCTACGATTTGAGCGGCCGGAACATTTCCGGGCCCCCGCCGCGCCCCCTGGACCTTTTCAACGTGCGCGTGGAGGGCGATGAAGTCGTGGTGGTGAGGACGGCATGAAAACGCTCACGGAAAACCTGATCGGCTGGCTGGACGAACGGCTCTCCATTCACGCGCTGATTGAATTCTCCCGGAAGAAGCAAGTGCCCATTCACCGGGGCAGCGTGTTTTACTACGCCGGGGGCGTGTGCGTGTTCCTTTTCCTTTTGCAGCTTTTCTCCGGGATCCTCCTCTTGATGTACTATCGCGTGGGCGGCGAATCTTCGTATGAGAGCGTGCAATACATCACCTCCAAAGTGGAATTCGGGTGGCTCATGCGCTCCGTCCATAGTTGGGGCGCCAACCTGATGATCGTTTTCGTTTTCATCCACATGTTCAGCGTTTTCTTCATGAAAGCGTTCCGGAAACCCCGGGAACTGACCTGGGTGACCGGTTTCGTGCTTTTGTCTTTGTGCATGGTGTTCGGGTTCAGCGGCTACCTGCTCCCCTGGAACGAGCTGGCCTTTTTCGCCACGAAGGTGGGCACCGACATCATCGGGCAAATCCCCATCGTCGGGCACTGGCTCCTGAAGATCGTCCGCGGCGGCGAGGACGTGACCGGGGCGACTTTGTCGCGCTTCTTCGGCTTGCATGTGGCCATCCTGCCGGCGCTCCTTTTCCTGACCATGTCCGCGCACCTGGCCTTCGTGCAAATCCAGGGCATGTCTCACGAAAACACGGCGCCCCGAAAAATCCCTTTCTTCCCGAACTTCTTTCTTCGAGATGTGATGTTCTGGCTGATCGTCCTGAACGTGACCTGCGTCCTGGCGGTGTTCTTCCCCTGGGAAGTGGGCAAGAAAGCGGACCTGCTGTCCTCGGCCCCGGCCGGCATCAAGCCGGAGTGGTATTTCCTCGCGATGTATCAGTTCCTCAAGGTCCTGCCGGCGAAGATCCTCCTCATCCCAGGCGAGCTTTGGGGGATCTTCATCATCAACGCGGCGGCGCTCATGTGGTTCCTTGTTCCTTTTTGGGAGCCTCACCTGCCGGAACGCAAGCGGGACCGGGTCTTATCTCTTGTCGGAGGAAGCGCGATGATCGTGCTCATCGCCATGACTTTATGGGGGTACTTCTCATGAGGCAACGCTTCTTCTTTTTGTGTTTCCTGGCCCAAGCGGTCCTCATACAATCTCTATCGGCCCAAAACCAATGCGTCCTCTGCCATGCCACCATGGGAGAAGACCACGAGGCGATCCTCCGCGCCTTCGAGGGCGACATCCACAGACAGGCGGGGCTTTCTTGTCATTCCTGCCATGGAGGCGACCCCGAAGCCGCGGACGCCGGGTCGGCCATGGACCCTTCCGCCGGGTTCCGGGGGGCCCCTTCGAAAAAAGAGATGCCGCAGTTCTGCGGTCGCTGCCATTCGGACCCCAAATACATGAAGTCCTTCAACCCTTCGTTGCCGGTGGACCAGGAGCTTAAATATTTCACCAGCAACCACGGGAAAAGGCTGAAAGCGGGAGACGCGAACGTGGCCGCTTGCGCGGACTGCCACGTCGCCCATTCCATCCGTCCTGCGAAAGACCCCCTCTCCTCCGTCCACCCCAAGAACGTCCCCCAAACCTGCGGGCATTGCCATTCCGATCCCGTGTTGATGTCGGCTTATCATTTACCGACGGATCAACTGACCAAATACTCGGAGAGCGTTCACGGCAAGGCCCTGCTTGAAAAGGGCGATTCCGCGGCGCCGGCATGCAACACCTGCCATGGGAACCATGGAGCGGTCCCCCCCGGCGTAGAGAACATCGCCCACGTCTGCGGGATGTGCCACGCCCAAAACGAGGAGTATTTCAAGGCCAGCCCGATGGCCAAAGCCTGGGAAACCCGGAAGTACCACATCTGCGCGACCTGCCACAACCACCACGACATCCGTCACCCCACGACGGAAGTCCTTTCCGGAGAAACGGGCGTCTGCAAGAAATGCCATTCTTCCGACACCGCCGGGTTCAAGACCGGGACCGCCATGAAAGAGAAGTTGGACCAGGTGGAGGAATCCTATCGAGAGACCGGCGGGGCCATCCTCGCCGCGGAAGAGCGGGGCATGGATGTGACGGACGCGAAAGACTTATCGGACGCCGCGCGGATGGGCCTTTATCAAGCCCGGACGGCGGTCCACTCCTTCCGCGTCGAAACCGTGACCGAGTTCGCCGATAAAAGTCTGGAAGCCGCCGCGAAAGCGAAAAAGGCGGCCTTGGACGCCGTGCGCGAGTTCCGCTGGAGGCGCATCGGCTTGGGCATCTCGACTCTGCTCATCACAGCCTTGATCATCCTCATCTACTTGAAAATTAAAGATCTGGAGTCCTCAAAAAAATGAAGTTGTTAGACACACTGTCGTCCATTCGGTTGTTTTACACCTGCGCGTCCCTTCTCCTCGTGGGTTGCGTCTTAGGAGGAGTCATTCCGCAAAACGCGCCCCCCGAAAAATACTTGGAGATGTTCGGGCACGTCTTCGGCGGGGCGGTGATGCGCTTCGGCTTGGCCGATGTTTTCCGCAGTTATTGGTTCATGGGGCTGTTGGCGTTCTCGGCGTTGAACTTGCTGGCTTGCTCGATCCGCCGCTGGAAATCCGTGAAAGTCCGGCCCGGCGTTTTCATCGCTCACGTGGCGGTCCTATTCATCTTCGCGGGAGGCATCGTGCGGGGGGGGTTTTCCCAGCATGGGTTCCTTCCCCTGGAGGCGGGCACGTCCAGCGAAACCTTCACGTTAAATAACGGCCGGACGGCGCCCCTTCCCTTCAGCATCCATCTGAGAGATTTCAGCATCGATTATTGGCAGCCGGAACTGCACAGGCTTCACGTCCAAAGGATCTCGGACGGCTTGCACGAATCACAAGACGTCGCGCTTGACGGGGCGGTGAAATTCAACCCCATCGGGATCACCGTGAAAGCCGTGAAGTTCTTCCCGAACTTCATCATGGGCGATGACGGCCCCGCTTCGCGGGATGAAGCCCGCGAGAACCCCGCCCTGGAGCTCCTCGTGAACGAAGGAGGCGTGGAGCGTCGCCAGTTCGTGTTCGCCAATTTCCCCGACTTCCACCAAACGCCCCAGAACGCATCGTCGCGCATTTTTTACGAATACGTTCCCGGACGGGTCAAGCAGTTCAACAGCCGCCTGGCCATCTTTGAGAACGGGAAGGAGGTCATGGAAAAGACGATCCACGTCAACAACCCCATGACTTATAAGGGGTTTCGTTTTTTCCAGGCGGGATTCGATCCGAAGAACATCCGCTTCTCGAGCCTTCAGGTATCGAAAGACCCCAGCGTTCCTCTCATCTACCTTGGTTTCGGATTGCTGCTCGTCGGTTTGGCTTGGGCATTTTTGAAACGCCCCGGGAGGGTCTAAGAAGATGAGCACGTTCCTTTTCAGTCTCGTTTTTGGGTTGTTCCTTGCCGCGTTCGTCGTGAGCGCGGTCGGTTTCTTCTTCACGATGAAGTGGCGGTTCCGGCCCGGCTTGGCGGCCCTGGTGTTGGGGTGGGCGGCCCTCGGAGTCCTGTTAGGGCTGCGCTGGAAGGACTCGGGGCACCTCCCCCTCTCCAACCAATACGAGTCCATGCTCTTCATGCTCTGGGCCATGCAGGCCGTGTTTTTCTATTTCCTCTACCGCTCGCTCGACGCGCTGGAATGGCTGAGCCCCTGGGTCTCGGGTTTGTCGCTCGTCTGCATGGGGGTCGTGTCCCTCCTGAACTCCGCGATGGAGCCGTTGGTCCCGGCGCTTCAATCGAACTGGCTACTCATCCACGTGACCACGACCATGCTGGGGTATGCCGCGTTCGCGCTCGCGTTCCTCGGGGGCGTCATCCTCCTCATGAAGAATAAGCTGAAATCGGTGGGAGAAAAAGAAGAGGCTTTGGATTCCCTCCTTTTTCGATCTTGCGCCTTGGGCTTTTGGCTGTTGACTTTGGGGATCATCACCGGCGCGGTGTGGGCGAACTCGGCCTGGGGGTCTTACTGGACGTGGGATCCGAAAGAAACGTGGGCCTTGATCACTTGGATTTTTTACGCTATCGCCATCCATCTTCGGCGGACCCGGGGCTGGCGGAACACACGTTTCGCCGGGCTCATGATCGCTGGCTTTGTGTTCGTCGTCTTCACGTATTTCGGCGTCAACTACCTGTTAAGCGGGCTTCATTCCTACGCCTGAGGCTTTTCTTTCAAAGGCCCCCATCGCATGAAAACCATGGAGACCTCGAACAGGACGATGGTGGGCACGGCCAATAAGATCTGAGAAAACAAGTCCGGTCCCGGCGTGAGGACTGCCGCCGCGACGAAAGATCCCAAATAGATGTGCCGCCGATAGCCCGCCAACTGCGCGGGCGTCACCACCCCCAGCCAATGCAGGAAGAACAACACCAGCGGCAATTGAAACAAAACCCCGAACGCCAAACTCAATGAGAAAACGAACCGGAAATAAGGCCCGGCGCTTAAAAGCGGCCGCAGGTCCTCCGACCCGTAGGCCAGGAGGAACTTGACGGCCGCCGGCACGACCCCGCCCAACGCCAACGCCACACCCATTCCAAATAAAAAATACGAGCTGGGAAGGATCCAGAAAAGCGTTTTCCTTTCCTGACGGGTCAGGCCTTGAACAACGAACCTCCACACTTCAAAGAGAACGATGGGGATGGAAAGGAAAAAACCGGAATAGACGGCGAGCTTCACTTTCGTTAAGAAGGCCTCCGCGGGCGCCAGGAACACCAAACTCCCCACAGGCTTCACCAGCCAATGAAAAAGAACCCCTGTGAAATTATAGGCCGCGATGGAGAAAAGGAAAACGCTGACGAGGCACACGAGAAGACGCTTTCTCAGCTCCTCCAGATGCCCCACCAGCGTGAGATGTGTTCCCGGCATGGACGCGACGAGCCTACTCTTTTGGTTTGTTTTCCTTATCAGACTCCGGCGGGATTTCCGTGGTGTCCCTCAGGCCCGACTTAAAAGCGTTGACCGCTCGCCCCAAAGAGCGGGCCACCTCCGGGATCCGCTTCGCCCCGAAGAGGATCAAGGCCAGGACCAGGATAATGACGAGCTCTCCATAACCGATATTTGGCAACATCGACAATCACCTCATTTCACGTTTTGAGGCCTATAGTTTAGCACATTTTTTTTCGCTCACCGTCTCCCGGATTGATATATAATGATCTATACGATGCCATTCCAACTGATCGGGAGAGACGATAAATCGATGACGGACGGATCGGCCCTGTTGACTCCGGAACAGATTGACGACTTGCGGGAGGTCGGGAACATCGGCGCCGGACGGGCGTCCGCGCGGCTGTCCGAAATGATCCGCCAGCGCTGCCTGATCAACCTGCCGCAGATCGAATACCTCAACGCCCAAGACATACAATCCAAATTCCAAAGCCAAGACCAGAACACCGTCGTCCTCTTCACCCCCGTCCTGGGAGACATCCCCGCCCGCATGTTCATCTTCATGAATTTCACCCATGCGGAAAACCTGATCGAACGCATCACGAAAGGCGAAGCTAAGCTGACCGATCCATCCACGCATCGCGCCGCGGTGTTCGCTCTCAAACATTTGGGTGACTATATGGCGTGGGCCTTTGCGATGTCCATCAGCAAGTTCCTGAAGACCTCAACCCTGCACGCCATGCCGGAGCTGATCGTGGACACCTGGCCCAAAGCCATGGAATTCCTCTCCCAGCACATGGAGTCTCCCACCGCCAAGTCGTTGGTGACCTATTTGACGTTTTTTGATCCGGAAAAAACGTTTGAAGGAAAATACCTATACATCTTGGATGACGCGGCCCAGACCAAAGTGACGGCCAAACTCCAGCGGTTGTGGGACCTCCGCAGCCGGTTTTATTGATTTCGAAATCCCCAACCCAAACACTACCATTGATCGACTTCCTCATCGAGCCTTAAAAACGGGATCTGTTCCTTTTTGCGAGAAAGGAAATGGATTGTGAGCTATGATGCGATGATCTTACGCCGTTTCCGCCTGATGACCTGGGCGGCGGTTTTCCTCGCCTCCTCAATCGGCGGGCTGGTCCTGATCGGTTGGGCCTGGGACATCGCTTTCCTGAAAAGCTTGAGGCCCGAGTGGAACGCCATGCGGGCCGTCACGGCGGTCTGTTTGATTTTGTCCGGCGCTGCGCTGGCCGGCGTGCAGGGCGAACGGCTGGGCCGGCGTCGGCGCGGCGCGGTGCTGGCGCTGTGCACGGCGATCATCCTGGTCAGCCTCCTGACCATTGCCGCTTACATTTTCCGCCACCTTCTGGGCCGGGAACCGGCCTTGGCCGAAGGCCCGTTCTTCAGCGCGTTCTTGTCCCCTGACCGGCGGATGGCGGTCGTGACGGCGATCGTTTTCACATTAAACGGCATCGCCTTGGCTCTCCTCGGGACCGGCCGTCCTCGTGCGGCAGGCTTCTCTCATGCCCTCGCCTTGTCGTCCATGTCGCTCTGTCACCTCATGCTGGTCGGATATTTCTTCGACGTGCGGCCCCTCTACAACTGGCCTCTCAACCCCATCGCGATGCATACGGCGCTCGCCCTCTTTCTTTCCAGCGCCGGGATTCTATGTTCCCGGCCCGACACGTGGTTGCTGGGCGTCTTGACCGGCCGGGAAGCGGGCGGCGTGCTGGCCCGCCGCCTTTTTCCGGCCCTCGTGCTGATCCCCCTCCTGGTCGGCTGGCTCTGGCATTCCGGGGAGCGCGCCGGTTTTTATAACCTTCCGGTGGGAACGGCGCTGATGGTGACCACCAACACTCTGACCCTTCTGCTTCTGACGTGGTGGGCCGCGCGGCTGGTCAGCCGGACGGACGAGCGGCGGCGGCGCATGGAGGACGATGTCCGCCGGCTGAACGCGGACCTCGAGCGCAGAGTTGAGGAACGGACCGCTGAACTCACCCGGCTGAACGTGGAGCTGGAAAAAGCGCGGGACGAGGCTTTGGAATCGGCGCGCGCGAAATCGCAGTTCCTGGCCAACATGAGCCATGAAATCCGCACCCCCCTGAACGCCGTCATCGGAATGTCGGGGCTGATCCTCCGCACGCCATTGAACGACGAACAGAAGGAATACGCCGACGTCGTGCAAGGATCCGCCGAGTCCCTCCTGGCCGTGGTGAACGACATCCTGGATTTGTCGAAAATCGAGTCCGGGAAAATGACCCTCGATCGCAGGCCCTTCGACCTGCGGAGCCTGGCGCGTGAAACCATCGACCTTTTCACCCTGGAGGCCGGCAAAAAGGGGTTGGACATCAAGCTCCACTACTCGCCCGACGTTCCATCCGCCCTAACGGGGGATGAGGGGCGGCTGAGGCAAGTCCTCACGAACCTCATTGGGAACGCCGTAAAATTCACGAGCCGCGGAGACGTGCGGGTCCTCGTGCATAAGGAAGACGAATCCGAGCGAAAGGTCCATATCCGCATCGACGTGTCCGACACCGGCATCGGCATCGCCCCCCAAGACAAAACCCGTCTCTTCCAGCCTTTCTCGCAAGTCGATGCCTCGTTGACCCGGCGCTTCGGCGGCACCGGGCTTGGGTTGGCCATCGCCAAACAGTTCGTAAACATGATGGGCGGCACGATGGGGGTGGTGAGCGAATCGGGGAAGGGGTCAACGTTTTGGTTCAGCGTGCCTTTGGTCAAGCAGCCCGTCTCCGCGGAAGGGCTCCACCCCTCCGGCAAGTCCGCCGAGCGATCCGAGAGCCCGTTACTCGCCGGTTCCGAAGAAAGAAAGGATCTCGCCATCCTGGTGGTGGAAGACAACCCGATCAACCAAAAAGTCGTGGTGGCGCAACTGAAGAAATTGGGCTGTCCGTCGGATGCGGTCCCCAACGGCCGGGACGCGCTGGAGGCCCTCCAAAAAAAGAGCTACGACCTGATCTTCATGGATTGTCAGATGCCGGCGATGGACGGCTACAAAACCACGGAAGAAATCCGAAAAAAGGAACGAGACCGACAGCACACTCCCGTCATCGCCATGACGGCCCACGCCATGCAGGGCGATAAGGAGAAATGTTTTTCCTCCGGGATGGACGACTACATCGCCAAACCCGTCCACCTGGAAGACCTTGCCCACGCCATCAACACATGGGCGCGTTCAATAAAAAAGATTCCCTCTCCGTCGAAACCCTGAGTCAGGCTCCTGCGAAGAGGGAAGACGAACCGAAAGGATAAGCGGGCGATGGGACTCGAA
>JACQPF010000110.1 GCA_016207625.1 Elusimicrobiota bacterium
CAACTACACCGAGTATCCCTACGGGGTGATCGAGGATCTCCTGGGCGCGGCGGTCAAGTTCCAGGCCAACATCAGCCCGAGCACCGGCACCAACATCCAGGCGACCCTGACCAACGCGGTCGCTTCCTATTAAGGGGGAATCCCATGCAGATCATTTCCGCCAAGGAACTCAAGGAGAGGCTCAAAAAACAAAAGGTCGCGGAGGTCGGCGGCATCGCCTTCCGCATCCGGAAGATCCCGCTCCTCTTGGTCACTGAGGACTCCGAGAACCTCTGGGATCTGGCCCGCCAGGGCCAGGAGGTCTTGAGCCAGAAGCTCAAGGCCCTGGCTACAAATCCCAGCCTTTCCATCATGCGCCGGGTGATCCTGGCCGGGGTGGTGGAGCCGCGGTTTTCCCTGGCCGACGATGAACCGGAAGCCGTGCCCATCGACCTCCTTTTGTCCGACTCCGTGATTTCCGCGGGCCTCTTCATCGAGATCCTCCAATTCTCCCTCGAAGGCTGGTAAATGGCCGAATTCCAAGTCTTCTTTGAGGCCGTCGACCACGCGGCCCCGACCATCGAGCAGCTGACCCGCCTGATGACCGAGGCGACGCAGAAGTTCGGCCAGGCCGCGTCGCAGATCTCCGAGGCCGGCGAGAAGCTCAACAAGAAACTGGGCGAGGTCAAGCCCAAGGCGGAGGAGGCCGAGGGCGCCTTCGGCAAGATGGAGAAAGCGGCCAATAAGCTGGCCTCCCAGTTCGTCGGCTTCGCCGGCGCGGCGGGCGTGGCGCTGCTTTTAAAGTCCTCGGTCAGCGCGGCCGTGGAGGAAGAGGAGGCCCTGAACCGGCTGGCCTTCGCGGTCGAGGCGACCGGCGGCTCCTTCGAGCAGTCCAAGCATCAAATCGTCGCCTTCGCCAACGAGCAGCAGACCCTCACCCGTTTCTCCGACACGGACACCTTCCAGGCCATGGGCCGCCTCGTCCGCGTGACCGGGGACGTGAACCAGTCCATGCAGGCCACCCGGCTCGTCTTCGGGCTGGCCTCCGCCTCCGGCAAGGACTTCAACACCGTCATGGACCTGTTGGCCCCGGTCCTTCAGGGCGACACCTCTCGGATGCGGGCCTTGAAAAACGAGTTCGGCGCCTTCATCGGCGATGCGGACACGGGCCAGGAGGTGATCGACGCCCTTTCCAAGCAGTTCCTGGGCGCGGCGGAGCGCCAGCAAGGGTTCGGCACGGCCCTGGCCAAAGTCAAGAACGCCTTCTCCGATTTCCAGGAGACGCTCGGCAACGCCGTCATCCCGGTTCTGGACGTGCTTCTGAACGCGGTCACCTTCATCATCAAGGGCTGGGAGCAACTGTCCGTGGTGGTGGGCGTGGGGACCAAGACCCTGGCCGAGGGCATCAAGCTGGGCCTGGGCGCCGTCGAGGACATCGCCAACGCCAATTTCGGCAACATGGAAAAAAGGCTGGAGGAGTTCCACGCTGCCCGGATCGCCGCCCAGAACGAGGCCCTGGGCAAAATCGCGGAGATCGAGGAGAAGCACGCCAAGAGGAACGTCGAGCTCTCCCAGGAGCAGAAGACGGTCCAGGTCAAAAACTCAGACGACGTGCAGCAGAAGCTGGACAAGCGGCACAACGAGCAGGTCCGGGCCTCGGAGGAACTCAAGGAGAAGGCCACCGAAAACGAAATCGCGGTCATGGAGATGAAAGGCCAGAGCTTTGAGGCGGAGATCCAAAGGATCGAGATGGAGAAGGAGGCCAAGCTCCGGGCCCTGGGCGAGGTCTTCGACAAAACGGCCAAGACGGACGAAGACAAGGCGAACCTGGCCAAGGCCCGGACGGCCGTGGAGAAGGCGTCCGAAACGGAGTTGATGCTCCACCGGGACATCGTCATGAAAGCGGGCCTGGAGACGGCCAAGCAGGTGAACCAGGCCATCGCCGGCTCGGCCGCCTCGGCGGTGGCCGACATGATCCTGGAGGGCAAGAGCTTCGAGAAGGCCTTCAAGGACGTCTTGAACACCGTCCTGCGGACGGCCATCGAAACTTTCGTGCGGGTCGCCATCGAGGCGGCCCTGGCGCGGAGCGCGGCCCAGAGCATCACTGGGAGCGCCGGGGCCCTGGGCGCCCTCGGGGCCGTGGGCGTGTTCGCGACCGTGGGCAAAAGCCTTTTCAAGAAGTTCCAGCACGGCGGCGTGGTGACCGAGCCCACGCTGGGGCTGATCGGCGAGGCCGGCCCCGAGGCCGTGGTGCCTCTCTCCCGCGCGGAGATCCTTGGCAACACCGTCCAGCTCACCATCCACCAGACCAACCATTTCACGGTGAACGGCGCCGGCGAAGAACAGGTGCGGGCCATCATGCGGCGCATCGCGGAGTTCACCCGGAACGGCGCCGCCGAAGGGGCCGAATTGGTGAAGGCGGTGCTGACCCAATCCCCCCGGCTCCAGTCGGAGGCCTAAATGAAGCTGGTGTCCGCCGCGTACAAGGCCATGCAGCAGTCCAGCGAGATCCGCCCGGCGCGGAAGATCGAGCTTTTCCGCCGGTTCTCCAGCGGCAACGGCTGGGAGGCCGCGCCCATCGACGTCACGGCCGAGGTGGTGAGCCTGGACCGCCTATCCTGGAAGCTGGACGCGGACGAGCTGAACGAATTCAAGGCCTCCAACCTCCGCCTGGAGGTGGACAACTCCGCCCGACTCTGGGACGGGACTTCGTCCCGTTTTAACGGATTCCTGCTTTATAGGTCCAAGGTGCGGGTCAGCCTGGGTCTCAAGCCCGGCGCCACGGAAGAAATTTTTTCCATGTTCACGGGCGTGATCGAGGAGGTCAATCAAGATTCCCGCCGGCCCGTGCTCCAGATCACCCTGAAGGGCATGGACGTTTTTCTGGAGACGCGCACCGCCGAAGGGGCGGGCCTCCTTGTGACGAACGAGTCCATCGGCACAGGGGACGGGGTTAAGGCGGATTTCTTCACCGGCCAGAACGGCGTGGGCCTCATCAAAGAGGTGCGCGTGGCCGGCGTGGTGTCCCGGCCGGGCAAGCATTACACGGTCTCCCAGCTCAACGAGGGGAGCCGCCCGGCCAAGATCACCTTCAGCCCTGTCCAGCCCGGGCCCGGCCAGGAGGTCCGGGTGGACTACATCCGTTGGAAGACCCAACAGGAGATCCACCAGGTCGTCCAGGATCTTCTGGCCCTCGTGCCGGAGGTCCAGGTGGACAAGATCGAACCCGTCACCTTCCCGGACCCATCCTTTGGCGCCGAGGTCCTGCACACCCTGGAGGCGGACTTCAACGCCTACAATCTCGTGCAGGCCAAGGTGGTTCCGGAACCCGCGCCGCCTTCGGGCGACGGCGCCATCACCCTGGATCCCATCGAGACCCAGGCCGAGTGGCAGTCCGGCACGGCGTCGGGGATCAACTTTACCCAGGTGCCGGACGCCATCACGGCCACCTGGCCCGTGAAATACGAGGCCGATGGGATGCCCAACCAGGAGCCCGGCTGGAACGAATCCGACCTGGGCACGTCCGACAAGAAAGTGGAAAACGGCCTCCTGTCCTTTTCCCTGGGAGACACCAACGCCTGGATTTTTGAGAACCTCGCGGGCTTTGTGGCCAAGCGCAGCCTGTATTGGCGCATGAAGTGGTCGCCCAACGGCGGGACTTTCGAGGTGTCCAGCTTCTTCGCCTTTGGCTCCAGCCGGGGCGCCCGGGTCCTCTTCACGGACGGGTTCCACTTGCAGATCGAGGGCGCTGGCGTGGTGCCGCTTTTCCAGGAAAGCGGAGTCTTCCACAGCTACCGGCTGGAGCTGGACGACGACGCCGGCACCTGGCGTTTCCGGGTGGACGGCACTGAAAAGGCCTCCGGCCTATTGGGCTCCATCGCGGGATCGGTGAACGGGTTCCGCACCAAGGCCTTCGGCGTCCAGACCACGGAGATCGACTACCTCCGCATGAACAGCGACACCCAGCCCCCGGTGGGCACCTGGGAGAAGGTCGTTGATTACACGGTCCACCTGCCCAACATCATGAGTTTCGCCCAACTGGACACCCTGGGCTCCTTCTTTGTGGAGGTGAACGGCAACGCCTCGGACGTGACCTTCAAATACGCTTTCAGCGCGGACGGTTTCAATTTTGACCCGGAACAAACCGTGGAAAACGGCGGGAACCTGGGCGCGTTCAACAACGTCACCCTGCGGCAATTCTTGAAGTTCAAAATCGAGGTCCGGGGCTCCGAAGGCCCCACGCCCAGCGCGGTGCGGCGCCTCCTCCTCCCCGGCCTGGCCCTCTCGCCCGTGATCGACCCGGGGACCAGCCCGATCTTTTGGGAACGCTGGCGGGCCACTTTTGACCTCAACGGCGGAAACGTCCGCCGCTTCACGGCCCACAGGGCGAACAACCTCAGCGGCTTCTCCTTCTACCGCGCCGTGGGATCCGGGGACGAGATCACCTCGGACGAGCTGGCCCGGGCCCAGGGGACCGCGCCGGACGAACTCCTCATGATCATCCTTTTAAACCCCGCCGGCCTCACGCCGCCCCTTTTCCGGGAAACCCTCCTGTCCTACAGCACCACCACGGTGCTTTTGTCCATGGCCAACCTGGGCACCCGCAAGGTCCTGGACGTCGTCAAGGAGGTGGCCAAGCTGGCGGATTACGAGATCGGCGTGAACGGGGAGGGCAAGTTCTTTTTCCGGAACAAGTCCTCCTCCACGGCCCCGGTCGCCGTCCTGGACGAGTCCAACATCCTGGAGGTGTCCTCGCTTAACCCGGGCTGGGACCGGGTCTTCAACCGGATTGAGGCCCACTTCGGATCGTTTTCGTTCGTGGTCAACTCCCAGACCGAAGGCGACCCTCCGCCCACCTCCAACGACCAATACGAGGAGAGAAGCCTTTCGGTCGGCGGGGGGAGCCTCATGTTCAACGCCGACGTGGACCTGGCCACGTCCCTGGGCCGGCGCTATTACCGCCGCTACAAGGACCCCAAAAAGCGCGGGACCCTGGTCCTGCGCTACATGCCGGAATTGGAACCGGGGGACCCGGTGGCGGTCCGCCTGGGCCAGCCGGATTTTTTGGCGCAGTCTTTCAACGCCCGGATCCTGGGCCTGGCGCACGATGACCTCCGTCGCAAGACCGAGGCCAGCCTCAGGGAAGGGTGACCCATGATCCGGTTCGGCTACAAAACCATCACCGACTGGCAGAGGGCCGTGGAGATCTTCCGCGTGGACATCTCCCAGCCCGCCATCAAGATCGTGGACGGCACGATCCCCCTGGAGCTGGTGGACGATTTTAACGATGGCATCCTGAATCCACAGTGGAAAACCTCGGCCGACTTCATGGATTTCGGCGAGGCGCCTGTCGAAACCGGCGGCTTCTTACAGTTCGATTATCCCAATGACTCCGGCGAAAAACTCATGGAAGTGGCTTTTAATTCGTCTCGTGGCGGCGTGGAACTGGAGACCCGTTTTATCTGGGACAGCCTGGGCTCGGGCAACTCCTCGGCGCACCAGAACGAATGGGGCATCGCCATGCTCCAGGGGACTTTTTTCGATCCGCCCATGGGCAACACGGATTTCCAGAACCGGCTTCTCTGGGAACTGACCTTTTCCGCCACGCCGGGCTCCGGCATCCTGAGCATCCTGCCCGTGGTCTATACAACTTCCGGCAAGAAGGCCTATTCCAAGTCCACCAA
>JACQPF010000111.1 GCA_016207625.1 Elusimicrobiota bacterium
GCCCGTCCTTGAGCGTGGCGGTGGCGAAGAGGACTTCGTTCACGTATCCCGAGCCGTTGATGGCGGAGAAATAGGTGGGACGCGGATCGATGGTGACCGTTTTGGTCGTGTCGCTGCTTCCCATGAACGTCGCGTCTTCGAAAAATTCCGCGGTGAAAGGATATGTGCCCGAGGACGTCATCCCCGCGAAAGTCGCGGCGCCGATGCCGACCGAGTCGGTGTTCCCCGACAATTGGGTGAATTGCTCGTCGATCGTAAATTGGATCTTTTTGCCCGCGATCTTTTCAGGCATGCCGCCCTGCGGCGCTCGGTCGTCGTTCAGTTCGGCCGTCAACTGGAACGATTCCAGAGCGTATACGCCTGTTTTCTGGAACGCCAAAACGTGGGTGGGCCGCTGCAGCACGGTGACTTCACCTTCGGAAGCCGAGGAGAAGAATTGGGCGTTGCCGCCGAAAGAGGCGTACAGGGGATAGGTCCCGGAGGACGTGGTGGCGCTGTAGTTGGCGAAACCGTTGCCGTTGGCGTTCGTCACCGACGCGGGCTTCGTCCCTCCGTTGACGAAGTAGAAGCTCACGTTGTTCGCATCCACGATGGGCGAGTAGTCGGGCACCGCTTCGGTCACCGTCGCCGAAGCCTGGAACTGCTCGTAGGCGTAGGCGGTGGGGCTGGACACGAGGACCCGCGACGGCCATTTGTCCACCTTCACCGAGCCCGTGTCTTGCGAGGCGGCGTAACGTTCCGTCTCATAAAAGCGGGCCGAATATTCGAACACGCCGATGAGTTCGGGCGTGGTGTAGGTCGCCGTGGACACGCCGGAGGCGTTGGTGAGAGACGTTTGCGTGGAAGGGCGCACGGACTCGAAGCCGAAATAGAACTCAATGGGCAAGTTCACCAAAAACCCGGTCTGTATATCGACGAGGAGGGCCTCCGCGGGCCAGGTGAGGTCCATCGCGAGGATCTTGTCGGGCGCGGTCAGGATGGTGGGCCGCTTGACGACGGTCAGGGTGGACATCGTGCTGCAGGGAAGGTACCAGGCGTCTCCCGTGAAATTGGCGAAGTAGTTGTATTGGCCGGCGGAGGAGGGCGCGGTGTAAGTGACGGACGCCACGCCGATGGCGTCCGTGACGTCGGATTTGTTCGGTTGGCCCGCCAGGCTGAAGGTGACCGTCTTCGCGGGGATGCCGTTGTTGTCGTTGTCCAAATCGGTGAGAGTGGACTCGGCGTAGAACGAGTACTCGATGGGCACCGTCATGTCGCGGCGGGCCAAGGCGGTTTGGTGCTTGAGCACGCGCACGGTGTTGGAGCCGGAACTGGCTTCGTAGAGGCTGTCCCCGTCGTAGGAGGCGTAGAGCGGGAGGTCGCCGACCGTGTTCGGCGCCGTGTAGTTCCACGAGGCTTCCCCGTTGACGGTGACGACGGTCCGGCTCCCGCCGTTCACGAAATAGAGGATGACGTCTTCTCCGGAAAGGAGGCCGCCGGACCGGGCGTCCCGCAGGGTGGCCCGGGCGGTGAAGGGCTTCCCGAAGGGGACTTCCACGTAAGCCACGGTCAGGGCGGTCTCCCGCTTCGTGACGACCATGGTGGCCGTGCTCGTGATGGGTTCGTATAGGGAATCCCCGGCGAAAGAGGCGTCGAGCTCGTAGTTGCCCGGCATGGGCGTCGTGTATCCCGTCGTGGCCTTGCCCAGGGCGTTGGTCACGGCGGATCGCGAAACGCTATTGAACAGGAACTGCACGGTACGCCCCGCAAGCTTATCGCCACGCTCGTAATCGCTTAGTTCCCCTTGCGCGTTGAAGGGCTCGAGGGCTGGCCAGGTGAGGCTGTTCGTGAGGTCCAGGCGAGGCAGCCGGCGGACCACGTTCACATAGGGGTCGGGTGAAGTGGCCGCGGCGGAGTAGATTTCGCTGCCGCCGAAGGAGCCGTGGAAGCTGTAGGTGCCCGTCGCGGTGGGTGCAGTAAACATCCAGCTGGCGAAGCCATTGTTGTCGGTCGTCACGTTCTGGGGTGTGCCTTGAAAGGTGATCGTCACGTTCTGGTTCGCCACCCCCGTGCTGGCGAAGTTGTCGTACAACTGAACCCGCGCGGCGAAAGAGTTTTGCGCCCGAACCAGATCGACAGGGAACCCCAGGAGGGACGTCGGCCGGGGCCCCACGATCACATCGGCGGTGTCGTTGGACGAGTTGTAAGTCTGGTTCCCCAAGAAGGACACCAAGAACGTGTAGGTGCCGGTGGACGGGATCGACGCGAAGACGGAGGTCGAAATGCCGACGGCGTTGGTGTTGCTGGACTGCGTGACGGTGGGGAACCTTTCCATCGGGAATTCAAACCTCACCGGGAGGTTCGCCATGGGAACGGCGCAGGCCCCGCCTATGGCGTCGGTCAGTTGCGCGCTCAGCGGCACCGGATCGAGGGCTCGCACCTGCGTGTTGTCGAAACCCGTCACGGTGGTGTTGCGTTTGCTGTTGGTGAACGGCTGATTGACGATGGTCGACGCCGCGTAAGTGGCGTTTCCCCGGAACTCCGCGTTGAATGGATATTCTCCGCCGGCCGGGTTCGACGGGAAGGTGTAATTGTAAGCAATTCCGCTGGCGTTGCTGACGCCGGTGCGCGTCTGCCCGTACAGGGTGAAATGAACCGTCAAACCCGGAATGAAAGTTTCCGGGTTCGTGATGAGGCCGTCCTTCACGGTCACGGCGGTCCGGCCCGCGCAGAGGGTATAGTTCCACGAACTGGCATACCGGGTCAGGATGACCGGACGCGGGTCGACGGTCAAGATCCCTTCCCCCTCGCTGGCCAGATACACGCCCGAACCGGCGAAGGACGCCTTAATCCTGTAGGTGCCCGATGACGCCGGTGCGGTGAAGTAATTGATGATCTCGGCGAAGCCGTTAATGTCGGTCCGGGTCGAGGAGCTTTGGGCGACTCCGTCGATTTCGAGGAGCACCATTTGGTCCGTCACCGGTTGGGCCAGCTTGTCGATCAATCGGGCGCGCAGCTCGACGGGTTCAAGGGCGTAATCCCGCGCGGAATCGACCTGAAGGATGGTGAATTTCAACCCCACGGCCACGGTGCCCGTGGCCGTTCCCCCCATATATAATTCGTTTCCCGCGTAGGAGACATAGTAGGAGAAGGCCCCGATGGACCCGGGAGATGTCCACAATTTTCTGGCCGTGCCGGAGCTGTCCGTCACCCGGTCCGCTGTGTCGCCATATCCCGGGAAGGAGAATGTGACCGTGGCTCCCGTGATGTCTTCACCCGTCAGGAAGTCCTTCAAGCTCCCGACGCCCTCGAACGGGATGTTGACTTCCGTCTCGATGCCCTGCGCGGAGAAGAGGATGGGGCGGGGTTGGACCGCGATGTCGCGCGAAGCGTTGCTCGCCGTATAGCCCGCGTCTCCGGCGAACGCGGCGGTCGACGTCCAGGTTCCGGAAGACGGGAAAGTGGGCATGACGACGGAGGCCACGCCGGAGCTGTCCGTAAGAGAGAAATTCGCTTGTCCCTGAAAAATAAAATCGATCCGCTTGTTCGGCACGCCGCCGAACTCGTCGCTCAGTTTGGCCGAAAGGGTGAACGTGCTGTTCGCCACCGGGTTCGCGGGAAAGATCGTGAGGGACGTGTTCTTCGCGCCCACCGCGATCGTGACCGTATCGCTGGATTCGTAATAGGTGCCGTCCGAACTGAAAAACACGTCCAGCGGCAGCGAAGCGGGTGAGGACGGCGCCGAGAAATCCGCGGCGGCCAATCCGTTCACGTTCGTTGTCCTATACAGCGGCGCGCCGCCGTTGAAGATGAACCGGACGGTCTTCCCGGGGACGGGTGCCCCGCTGGTGACGTCGGTGAGCGTGGCCGAGGCGGTGAACAACTGGTCCACGTAAACGTTCAAATTGTCGGTGTCAAGGAAGGTGGGGCGCTCGATCACCCTCAACGTGTTCGACGCGCTCTTCACCCCGTAAGTGGCGCCTCCGGGGAACGAGGCGGTATAGGATTTCGTCGTGCTGCTGGGGTAGGCCGAGAACGTCGCCGAAGACCGACCGAGAGCGTCGGTGAGGCCGGTCCGGGGCTGGCCGTCCAGCGTAAACGTGATGAGCGTGCCAGAGATGGGGCTTCCCGTCAGGCCGTCCAATGCGTCGGCGATGAGCGGCACGGGATCCAAAGCCAGGACGTCCGTGTTGATGCCGGAGGGAGGTGTCACCAGGTTGACCGGCCGCGTGCTGGCGATGATATCGGCATCGTCAGCGGAGGGCAAGTTCTCGACGGTCCCGCCGTACGCCACGTTGCAAACGCGGGTGCCGGTGGTGTCGCCGACATAAAAAGTCGTGGATGCGAGGCCGCCCGCCGCCGTCACGGCGGTCTTGGTTTCCCCCCGGTAGGTGAAGGACAGGGTCTCGCCGAGCAGCGGGTTGTTCGTTTCCCGGTCGTAGAGGTTGGCCGTCGCGGTGAAGGTGTCCTTGGCCAGGGTCGCCACGTTGGGCGCTACCGTCAGGGTCAGCCGTGCTCCCACGGCCACCTCGGCGTTGTCGCCGGCGGGGGCGTATGTGGGGCTCCCCGCGAACGAACTCTGCAGGGGATACGTGCCGCCGACGACGGGGGCGGTGAAGGTCGTCGACGCAATTCCCAAGGCGTCGGTTTGGTCGGTCTTGGTTTCTGAATTAAAAGTGAAGGAGATGGTTTTCCCGGAAAGGACGTTGCCCGTGTTGAAGTCTTTCAGGCGGGCCTGCGCTGTGAACGGGTTCCCGGCTGAAGCGTTCACGTCGGAGCCGAAGAGGATGGTCGGGCGGCTGCTTATGGCCACCAGGGCGCTGTCGTTCGAGGGACCATAGCCGGCCGTAGGATCTCCCGCGAAGGAAGCGGTAACGCTGTCGGACCCGGCGCTGGAGGGAGAATTGAAATTGGCCGTTGCCTCCCCGTCGCCGTTGGTGACACCCGTTCGGGTGACGCCTTTATAGGTGAACGAAAGGGTTTGGGAGGAGAGCGGGTCGTTCGTGGGGGCATATCGGAGGCTGGCCCGGGCCGTGAACGTTTCCCCCTCGCCGGGATTCTCTCCCGTCGTCTGGCCGGTGACGTCGGCGGCTTCAAGGGTCGTCGCCGTGTCGTATTCGATGGAATCGGAGTAGACCGGGGAGGAGAGGTTCCCCGCCGCGTCTTGAAGTTGATACTCCACGGTTTTCATTCCTTCGCCGGAAGGCAGGTTCCAGGATTTCGAGGGCGTAACGCCTTCCCATGGGCTCCACTCCCCACCTTCGTTCCGGAGCGCCAGTTGATAAGGCCCCGAAGCACTGTCGGAGTACGTCAGGTTCAGTGTGACGCTCCGGCTCGGCGTATACCCGGCGCCGCCGTTGATCATGATGGAGCCCGTTGGAGGATCCAAATCGATGGAATAAGGCCCCCCGTAACTATTCCCCATGTTTCCGGCCTCGTTTTCCAACTCCACGTGCAGATACCAGACGCCTGCGTAAGTCACGGAACGCGTCACCTGGGCGGAGGTCATGCCGGACATGGAGATGTCCCAGGCGGACCAGCTTGAGGTGGAGGGCTCCGTGGAAGCGGTCCATTGGTGACGCAACCTCTTTAGAGGCGAGCCGGAATTGGAGCCGAGAGTCACATCCACGGACACCGCGGTGTTCTGCCAGGGGGCGGTCGGCGGGTTGAAGCTGATGGAAGGGACGACGGTGTCATAGAGATAGGGGCCGTAATTCGCCTCGCCGTTGATGGAGTTGTTGCCATTATAGGACCGGACATGGAGATAATAGGCGCCGGCCGCGGGAGGCTGGATCTGATGGAGGCCCGTGGTCCATTGGGCTTCCGACCCGGACCATGAATGGGTTGGGGACGTGTCCCACGCATAACGGTAATATTGCACGCCGCCGGGGCCGAAGCCGTTGGCATTGGTGAACGTGAATGTGGTTCCCGTCATGTAATAGACTCCAGTGCTTTTGTTGCACGTGACCTGGGGCGGCCGGGACAGCGTATATGTGGAAACCGGCGACGAGTTGTTGCTCCCGGCGGAATTCACGGCCTGTATGTAACGGTCATAGGACGTGTTGGCGGCAAGGCCCGTCTCCGTTTGGGACGTGGCGTCGGCCGGAGCGGTTGCTTTCAAGGCGTTACTCAGGTCATAAATTCGGAACTGGTCCTCCTGGTTTTGGCCGGAGGAGGCGTCGGTCCAGGACCAGAGGATGGATCCCGTGGAGGCGGCGACGCCGCCCGGAGAGCCCGGCGCCTGCGGCCGCGAGACAAAGGTGAGCGTGGCGCTGCTCAAGGAAGGCGTATACCGCGGATCGGTGCTGGACAACCGTGCGCGGTACTGCAAAAGCCGTCCCGTCGCCAAAGGCCCTGGATCGGCGCCTCGGTCGGCGGCGGTCCACGCGGCCTGGGAGGTGTCGGTGTCGTGGGCCCGCACGTCGAACGCCACGGACGTCGCGGTCGAGGTGGAATCCAGCCAATCCACCCACGTCACGCGCGTGCCCGTTTGCGCCGCGTCAAAAACCGCGGAGACGTAATTCCCCGTCGCGGGATAGCCTCCCTGCTCGGCGCCGGTGAAGGAATGAGCTGGTTCCGGGGGGGTCCATGCCGCCGCGAACAGGTCGTCCAACACGTGATCCCTTAATGCGCCGGAGGCGCTGCCGGCTTCGAGGTAAACGTAGGGGTCTGTGAAACTCAAGCCGTGCGATCCATTGTAGATCTCCGTCCCGTCGAAATACACTGTTAAGGAGCTGGAATTAATCAGGAGCTGAACATCATGGAAACCGACGCCGGTGTTGTTCACGGCCAAGGCCGAGGATGTGCCTTCGACGCGTTTCTCCAGTCTGAACTCGGGCGTGGCGGAGTGGGTGATGAGAAAACGAAGCCAATTGGTCTGCCCCGCGCTGAATTGCGCCGACGTCGGACAGAGAGTCAGGAGCGTCTGGCTCCCATCTGCCCAATCCCCGGCTTGAATGAGGAATCGGTACCTCCGGCCCGTTGTGAATATCTGCCGCGAAGCGCTTCGGAGGCCATAATACAGTGTTCCGCCGGAACTCCCGAACCGGAGGCGAAGACGGTTGCCCTGCAGTTCTCGTGCGGATCCGCCGGCGGGGCTGCCCGATTGAATGCCGTTCCATTTCCCCGGATTCGGAACGGATCCGTCTGCGCCCGTGAACGAATCCCCAAAAGTGAAGGTGTTTTCCAGGCTGCTCCAAGCGGAGGTGGAGGCGTGGCCGTAATACATGTAGACCGTCTGGGAACCCGAGCCGGCGAGGCTTGGCGCTTTCAGCCACACTTTCGTGGATGAGGTCCCCGTCCCGGACTCGATCCAGTAGTTCCAGGGGGTTCCGCCGGAAGAAGTGGAAAAACGGATGTCGGCGCCGCCGGC
>JACQPF010000109.1 GCA_016207625.1 Elusimicrobiota bacterium
GCCGCCGACGGCACCGCCACCATTTCCCGTTCCACGGGCCTCACCTTGAACAAGAACGGCCAGGTCGAAAGCCAATCCATGGCCTTCACCCAAATCACGCAAAAAGGAAACGATTCCCTCGTCCGCAACTACACGCAAAAAACGGAAGGGCAAACCTACAACTCCTCCGGACAAGTGACCGGCTACAAACGCACCACGGCCGAGGGTGAGATGGTTTCCGGGCTAGCGCCCTCCAACCATTTCCTCGCCTCCCCCGGCTCGGTCAAGTTCACCGTCGAAACCCTGAAAGAGGCGGCCTACAACGCCCAACAGCAAATGGTGTCAAGCCGCACGGAAACCGCCGAAACCATCGCGGGCGTGGCCCAGCCTGTTCGCACCTCGATTTTGACGGATGCCGCCTACAACAAGGCGGGCCAAATGGAAAGCGGCACGCAGGCCACCATCCAAGGCCAGGAGGTGAGCCTCTCCCAGTTCTCCAACAACCGCTACAACGCCGATGGCCAGCTTGTTTTCAGCGCCGGCGCCAACGCCCGGGCCACGCTTGATGAGTGGAACAAGGAGGGAGCAAACCTCCTGAAGGGCCCCAAGGCTTCCACCGCATTCACATGGAACAAAGCTTTCAACATCCGGGGAGATGTGACCCAATCCCTCAAGCTCACCGAACAGAAGCTCTTTGCCGGCGGCGTCGTCTCAGGCCTAAAGAAAACTCTGGAGTCCACCACCAACACCTATTTCGCCGACGGGCGGCTGAAATCCAGCACCACGAAGGTGCGGGAATCCAGCATGGGGCTCATCGACGGCGCCTACCGGAGCCTCGCCAAGGCCTATGCGTCCACAACCGAATTTGAGGAGTATTCCAAAGACGGCAAGGTCCTGAAACAAAGGAACATTTACACCGACGACGCCGGGAACGAAACGGAGACTTGGGACGAAAAGCCCCGTCGATACGACGCCAACGGCAACCTGGTCGAAACGACGGTGAAAACCAAGGACCCGGACGGCAACGAAACCGAAACCACTTGGAAGGCCGCGCTTGGGAAAAACGGCAACGCCGTTTTGGACGCCCAGGGCCAGCCCCTCGCCGCCAGCCGCGTGACAATAGATGGGGACATCACCACAACGGAGACCTACACCGGCGCGGTGGAAACGGACGCCTTCGGCCGCGTTCTCTCCCAAGGCATGAGGGTGGAAAAAACCGGCGCCGGGCGCGCCGAAGCCTATGAGACCACCCAGAAATACACCTATGACATCTTCGGCCAGGTGAAGTCCTCCAAAACCATCACAGCCAAGGCCGGCCCGGATGGCATTACGGTGAGGAATGAGGACGAAGCCCTTTACGTTTACGACGGCAAAGGCCGCGCCGTCAGAACCGAAACCAAGGGCCGGGAAGTGACTCGCGACGCTTCCGGCAAGGAAACGGTGAAACCCTATTTCTCCGTGCGGGATGTTCTGACGTTCGACAGCCGCAACCGGGTTCTGCGTGAAGCCGTCACCACCAAAAAGGACGACTCGCCCTCGGACCGGCGCGTGTCCCTCGCGGACATCAAATACAACTCCAAAGGCCAGGTGACGGATTCCAAAGACCTGGTGCGTAACTACGGCACCGCCTCCGATGGCGCTATTTTAAACAAATACTCTGTGCAAACCTTGAAAGACGCCGAATACGACCTCTTCGGACGGCAGGTCTCATACACCTCCATCACCGAAAGCGGCACCCTGGTCAGCACGCAGAAGGCCTCCGGCATCAAATACGACGCCATGGGCCGCATGACGGACATCACGACGGAAAGCTCGGAGGCCCAGGTTGGAGGTGCGGTCTTCAGCACGTCTAAGACTGTTCAGTCCGGAATGAAATACGACGCCGCCGGCAACCTCGTGGATTACGAGAAGGAAGTGACCGCCAACGGCTCGACGAAGGTCTTCAAACCGGTCCTGGCCGAATACGACCACCTGGGCCGGGCGGTGAACTTCCTGGAGTTCGTGCAGGACAAAGCCACCGGCGAAACCAGCGTTTCGGGCGTGGTGGGGGCGGAGTTCAACGAGCTGGGCCAGCAGGTGCTGGGCTTCAACGTCAGCGCGCAAGCCCCTGAAGACGTTCTGACGAATAAGGGAACGATGGACGCTTTGAAAGACAATGTCCTGGCCGGGGCCTTCGGCGAGCAAGTCTACTTCCGGGACGTTGTGGAAGTGATCAAAAGGGCCCCTGCCCACCGTCAGGGATTTTTCCAGCGCATGAAAAACGTGACGCGCATTGTGCGGATCGCCACCGGCGCGAAGGAGCCGGGCGAGGTGGCGAAGTCGCTGGGGCTGGAAAAGGTGTCCGTCAGCACGGCACTGGAGCGGAACCGCTACGACACCCAGGGCCGCCTGGTTTACAGCCGCACCCGAAACGACGAAGCCGCCTGGAACCGGGCCGGCAAAAAGGACGTCTTCAACTTCGGCAACGACAAAGCCAAAGCCGAAGAGAAGATGAAGGCGCTGGAAAACGCCGGCTACAAAGCGGAGCTGAACGTCAAAGAAGAGCCCATTTACCAGGAATCCTGCGACGAGTTCACCGGCGAAAACTGCACCAAAGTCCAGGTGGGCACCAAGATCGTGGACGTGGAAGTCACCGGGTTCAAGGAATTCGACGAGAGGCACACGGAAACCACCACGCAGACCCTGTTCTTCGACGCCCTGAACCGTCCCGTTCAGCAGATGATGTCCACCAAGGACGGTTCCACAAAAACAAGCGAGCTCCGCACCCTGACATATAACCCTCAGGGCCAACCGGACAAGATTTACCGCAGCGTGACTGAAAAAGGCGTGAGCGCCGACGGCCGCGCCTATTCCAAAAACTACCTGCAGGACCAGGCCTTCACCTACGACTGCGCTAGCGAGAAGTGCCGTGGGGGAACGGCCAACGCCAATGGCCGGGTGACGAGCGAAAGCTTCCGCACCTACAACGAATCCGGCCAGGTGGCGAAGGAGTCCACCCTCACCAACTCCAACATCGAATACAACGCCAAAGGCGAGCGCGTGAGCTGGACGGAAAGCACATCATCAAACGCCCAACCGGGCTCGGTGAGCGAACGGAGGATCTCCAACGCCACATATGACCTTTTAGGCCGGCTGAACACCTACGACCAGGACGTCTACGAAAACAGCCGGCTTCTCTATACCGAACGCAACATCACAAACGCCTACGACAAGCGCGGCCGAACCATCCTCACCTCCGCCCAACGCAGTTGGGGCTCAACCCAGGGTTCTTCCGGCCTCTCAAGCTTCGACGAATCCTGGACCAACGGCACCGTTCAAGTCATCACCAGCTACGAATACGCCAACCCCAACTCCAACGCCATGACGGCCACAACCATCCGCGCCATAGGCACAGGCACCCACGCAGACGGAGCCATCCAGGCCCAGGGCATCAACTACACCTACACCCAAAGCAACTTCCAATACAACCGCCACGGCCAGATGACCGGCTACAGCCAGTCCGTCACCCAAATTGAACGTTACACGGTCTATAAAGAAGTGATGAAAGGTGTTAAAAAGAAGGTTAAATCTAGTCAACGTGTAAGCATGAACACAACGGAGACTGAAGTCAGTGGAATCGAATATGACCGCTATGGCAGGCAGGTTCACTCTGTATCCCGAAGCTATAGCCATGGAGCCAGGGCCGAAAATCGTACGGAAACATGGACTCGAAATTTCGATGAAAACGGGCGACCAAAGAACGTAGAGCGGACGACTTGGAGCAAGGCGCACATCCCTGCAAAAAAAGGAAGTTTCATGGCGCGGCTCGCCATCACTTTCCTTGTGCCCGGAGCATCCATGTTTTCTCATGAGCTTTTAACCGGGAAGGGGAACCTGACAGGTGGCAAATACATTGAGAGCTTCAACCATACAAAGCAGGTAATGGCATATACGCCAGATGGACGTGTGGACGAGATCAAGACCAAGACGGACACATTGGAGAATAAGACAAAAGTAAAAGGAAAGAATCTTGGGGACCGGGTTTTGAAAACGGCGGATATCGTCGTGGCCGTCGTCGCCGCAGTTGTGGGCGTTTTCTTGCCGTTCGTAGGGGCGGCGATAATGTTGGCATGGAACATGGCGCGACAAGGCATCAGCACTCATGATCTGGGTTGGTTCGGTAAGAACAAAGATAGAGACGAGGCCAAGCGGAACGCTTACAACGTCTATTCCTCTGTCATAAATATGATACCTGGAGGAGGGATTGTCGGGGCAATAGCAAAAGCCGGTGCGAATATGGCGCTGGCGAAATCTTTTGGAGCAGATAAAAAGACAATGTGGCAAGTGGGCGCCATGAATGCCGCCAGCGGATTGATGAGTGGTGGTGGATCTGGCGGCGGGGGTAATCCCTATGCGGCGGCCATTGGTGAAATCGTCACTCAACTTGGCGAAACGGGGAGTGAGAAACAGCGCAACACTTGGAGAGTTGTTGGTGGTTTTGCGAAGGGTGCAGGTGGAGGTAAAGGGACTCCCGAAGCCATCACGAAAGGACTAATGAGCGCGGGTCAAACCTATGGATTCCAAGAATATTCCAAACGAAACAGCGCCAAAGGCGGAACAGAAGAGGAACAATTCCAGCGCGGCATGGTAAACTCGCAAGTCCAACAATTGGTGAGTTCCGTGATCAATAAAGTTTCCAAGGATATAGCGGACGCCGGACAAGCAAACGCAAGAGGACAGACACTCAGCGAATACCGAGAAAAACAAAATTCTTCCGGGAGTGGAAAAGAACCGTTTAAATGGACGAGTTTGTTTGGCAAGATGGGGAATGCTAAAAATCCATTGGTATCCGGAATCGGAAGGGTTCTTTCCACCGTTGCATCTATTGTCGGCAAAATCGAATCTCCAACGAAGGCATTTGGCTCAAAACTTGCAGATTCAATCTTCACTCCGAATACTAAGCAGTCCCCTCAAAAGCCTTCACATCAGGGACCGCAGCAGTTCCAACAAAATTCATTAAAGATGATCGTCCCCGGGGGGTTTCTTAGCGAAAGGCAGAAAACAAGAAAGACCGATGTGGCGAGCGCCGGGCTGATGGACACAGGCAGCGGTTATGGCAACACGCCCGATATACAGGCAATTAAGGCAGAGGTGAACAACGCCCTCGGAAGAGCCTCTAACGAAGAGGCTTTTGACTATAGAAGCGCCATCGGTCTTGACGAGCCCGAGGTCACTTTGGCAAGCGCTCTGGGAGCGATGCCTGGGCTAGATCTCTTCTCCGGATCTTCTCTTTCGTTGGGAGACGTTGATGTCTTTGGGATCGGGCTTGGGTTCACCTCGTCTGAAAACAAAAAATTGGATCAGAAGCCGAGCCTCTGGTCGCCCGTCCTCAAGGTAATGCCCTTCGGAGAACCTGCAGCCCAGAAGGTGTCGCAGTCTCTGGCTCATATCGGCCAAGCCTATCAAGAGGAAAAAGCGGCACAAGCCCAGGCGAAACTCATGGTGTGGGGAGAGGAATTTGGAAGCGTCGTGGGTGAGAAGCTGGCCAAAGCCGAAAAAGGATTAGCGGTCTCAATGAAGAGTTATGAAGCCTTCGTAGCGTCGGCGGAAGAAGGAAAGAACGCCGTTAGGGAAGTGAAGGCGCTGATTAAAGGCGGCAACTTTGAGGCCATCAACGCAAAGGGACTTGAGTTGTCCAAAGCGGACGCGGATTCCTGGGCCGGTTACACGAAAAACCTTGCACAGGTGAAAGATCTCCTCTCTGCGGGGAAATATCAAGAGGCGTACGATCTCGCCTTGAAGAGCGAAAATGACTTCCTCGAGGCCCGAAAAGAAGTCACGCTCTTTCAGCTTGAAAAAATGAGCCTCGAAGTCCAGCAGGCCTCAATAGACATGGCATCGGGAACGATCGAGGCCAAACTCATGTCCGAGTTGGGAAAAGCCCTGACCGAAGCCCAAACGGCGGTCAAGTTGTCGGACAAGGACGGCGTGGGGGAAGCGCTGGCCCGGTTGGATAACGCGGGGCATGCGTTTGACACAGCCGTCAAGGCTCTCACCAAGGGCGACATGAAAAGCGCCGCGGCGGCCCTCAGCGGATGGATGGGGGTCGATATCGGCTTCGACAAGAACATGCCCGGAAAAATCTCGGGCGCTTTGACGAAGCTCGGGAAGGGATTTTTAGCGAAGAGCATGGAGGCCTTGACCGGGTTTGGGTTCCTTGAGAAAACCGGCCATGGGTTTGAGACGAAGCTGGCCGTGATGCAAGGGCGGGTAGAAGACATGTCCCGGGCCTTGGCGCTTTTGGGGAAAGGCGAAAACGCGCTGAAGAAAGTCGGTATTCCTCCGGCCGATGCATTGAAGCTGGCCAAGGGGGCTGTGGATGGCGCCACGCGGTTGTCTCTTGACGAAGGCCTCACGGCAACGCAAAAACGCCTAGCGGCGACCCGGCCGGATGCCGCGACAAAAATGGCGGCATCGGCTGTGGAGACGCACAATGCGGAGTTCAATTTATTGATCGACCGGCTTTCGGCCGCGGTGGATAGCAGGTCGGTTGCCGGGGTTGAATATGTCAGCGAGCAGCTGAACGTGTTTGCCGTTCGGGCGGCGGTATATGATTTTGGAGCGCAAGTGCTTATGACCCGGGCCGAAAGCCGCGATACTGCCGGCGGACAGGTGGGGCGATTCCTCTTGGGAAGCAAGGACCTGGATTCGCGGACAGATAACGCGGCACAGGCCGTTTTCCAGAATGGGAGGTGGGACCGGGCGCAGGAGTTCGGATCCCTCATGGCGGAACATAGCGAACGGACCGCCTTTGGCC
>JACQPF010000131.1 GCA_016207625.1 Elusimicrobiota bacterium
CTTCATGTACTCCTGAGGGTTTGAGAAGAAGAGGCGCAGGTCGTCGGCCGACAAATTCCCGTATTTGGCGATGAAATACGCCTTGCGCGCGTTGGTGGCCAGCAGGACGTTCGTCACATCGGCTCCGGCGCCGCCGTAGAGGACCGTCAAAGGTTTGTCATCCGGGTTGACGACGTTTTTTACCGCGACGTCGTGACGCACGAAAACCTCATGAAGCAGCTTGGCCGCCACGGGTCGAGAATCCTCCGTGCGGTCGGACCGGGCATTCCGCCGGGCGTGGACAAGCCCGCCGATGATGAGCCCTGTGACGATCAGCGGCGCGGAGATCCAGCCCGACGCCCAAATCCCGGCCGCCATGAAGGGCAAACCCCAGAAGCTCGTGGAGGCGGTGCGTGCGGCCCGGAAAGAAAGCGTCCAATCGAATGGGGTCTTCACGTGTTTCCCCGTGCGGGGATCGACGGTCAGGACTCCGGAAAGATAATGGGCGAGAGCGAGAGGGAAATAGAGGCAGGCGACGGAAAAAGCGGCGACAAGAACTTGAACCAGATCCGCCGCGGCGGCCGGCGGCCCCTGGGGCATGAGGCCCGCCAACATCAAGAGGGACACCAGGCCGATGCCGATCCCTTCCACCCAGCCGATGGTCCGGAGATCAAACCATGAAAAAGAATCCGCCAAGGATTTCCAAAGGCCCAGCGCGCCGGGGACCAACGAACCCCGTTTCCTTTCCAGCAGCCAATCCGCGGCTTCCACCACGCCTTTTTGCACTTCAGCCAAATCGATGGAGTTCTCGCGGACCAGCCGATAGTTTGAAAAAACGGAGTAACTGAAGGAAAGCATCGGCTTGCGCATCCAATCGGCCAGATGCGTCACCGCCGACTGCTCGGTGACGACGACGTCGGCCAGGGCCGTCATGGCCAAGAGACGGACAAGGTCGTTCTCTTCCCCCTCCCCGCCTCCGATCCGGACCAACCGGCCGGTATCGACGGCGAACTTGTTCTCGTTATAGAAATCGAGGATTTGGTCATGCGGCAGGGGTTCGTTCGGATGGGCGGCCCGGCGCTTCCACGTCTGGGACCCTTCGTTGATGACCACGCAGGCGTTGGGGTCCCTCAGTAGCTGTCGAAGGATCGCCCTCCATTCCTCTTTTTCATGCCTCCAGATCCCGTTTCCGGACATCATGTTGACGAAGTAAATCCGTTTGCCCCGCGGGAGGATCTCCCGCAGTTTCGCCATCTTCCCGAGCACCGGCTCCGTGAACCCGCTCGAGTCCAGAACCGGCGGGCCGTCCAGGCTCACGTCCTCCATGCCGAGCGTCCGAAGGACTTTCGCTCGGTACGAATAATCTGAAGCTCCCTCTCGATATATAGGCAGCGATTCCTCTGGTTCCAAGTTTGGATAGGCGGAAAAGTATTTCACCCGCGCCAGGTCGAGCAACAACAAACGCTGCCCGTCAAATCTCATGTCTTTGACGGATGGATTCTTGCCGGCGTGTATGATCAGTCTATTTTCGTCACGTTTCGTCTTCTCCGCCGGCAATTGGTTGATGTCAGAGAGCTTAACCCGGGGACCGAACCTCAAACATTGAAAAAGGTGAGGATCGTCGGCATAGATTCGGATGTCGGCATTGGGGAAGTTTTCCTCGAGGTTTTGGATGTAATGCCATGAGTAAACCAGCGGCCAACTCAAGTTGGAGGCCTGGATGACCAATTGGAGGTCCGTGATCTTTTCTCTATGTTCTTTTGACAGGGGAGGCGTGGAAACCCGGGACAGCGTGGGACTTTCAAGGACAGACAGCGGGAGAAAAAGAGATTTGCCCCGGCCGGTCTTTCGGAAGAGCCACTCCTTCACCCACCAGGTCCCGTTCCAGAGCGCGTGATAAACAAAACTGCGGAGCATCCCTTCTCCCAACGCGGGCGAGAACATCAGGGGATGGGTGAGGACCAATCCCCCCGCCAGCCTCTGGGCAAACCGCCAGGCCACGCGCCCCGCGGCCAGGCGGCGGAATTGCGCAGGCGAGATCTCGCTCGCGGCGCGTTTCTCGCGAAGGTCGGCGAGGTCGTAGTTGTCCGAGTGGATCGCGGCGAAGGCGAGAGTCGCCATCACCCACGCCAAGCCCGTTGGATCGAGCAGGCTGACGGCCCAGGCCAAGCCGACGGTCTCCGTGAACGGCGCCGCCATGGGATGCGTGAGCCCTTGGCCCACGCCGCAAAGGAGCGCGGCTGTTTTTCCCCATGCGCCGGGCTCCGCGTCATAGGCGGTCCGCTTCTCGCCGAACCATTGGTTCACACGGCCCATGACATTGAGAACCGTTCCCGCCTCTTTTCGCATCTGGGCCTGGAGGGCCTGATACCGCCGCCGCACGTCCTCCATATACGCCCGCTGGTTTGTCATGAGGTCGCGGGCCTGTTGGGGTTTTAAGAGGATGTCTCCTTCCTTATTCCGACGGACCCCGGGCAAAAACTTGGCGAACACCAGCATCATTTCATCCCCGACTTTGAACAGCCGGATGGGTTGATCCGGATTTCCTTCGGCAAGTTCTCCGATCACGGCGCTTAAAAACCCTGTCCCCGTGCCTTTGAAGGCGGAATCCGTTCGGCCGGACAGACGATTCGACCGGCGGTTTTGCGGGCGGACCTCCAGCACTTTCAGTTCGGGCGGCCGACCCATTGGACTTTGGACCACCGCATACGCCTCCGCATCGCCTTTCGGAGAGATCAGCAACCGGACATCGTCGGGATCCTGCATATCCTTTGCCGAATCCATTTTTTCCAAAGTGAGGAAAACCTTGATGCGATCCAGCATGAAAACCGATTCCTGTCCCCAGGCCCGCAAACTGCGGGCCGCTTTAATCCGTTCTTCTGGGCGTAGGTCCCCCGGCCGCACGTAACGCAATTGGACGGTGCGTATGGGACTTCGGGTCATACGAAACACCGGGACAAATATCGCGGGGCGTCCGGTTCCTATTTTCCCAACGGAGAGGGGCCGGAGCAGCTGAGCCGCCGCAGACAACCCTCTCTGGTCGGGAAAACGCGCGCGGAGTCTCTCCAAACCCACCGCCGCCGCGTTGAACATGAGATGGTAAAGGACGCCGCGCAGGAGGCCTTCGGTCAACGATGGCGCGAATAAAAGGGGATGAATGGAAAAGGCGCTCCCCGCAAATCGTCCGAGAGCGCGCACTGCGGCGCGACCCCAGAGCCGGGCGGGAACTTTCCAGAAGTCCCAAGAGAAGCCTTCGTAATTGTCGGGATGTGCCAACGCGAAAAGCGCGCTGGCCACAAGCCACGCGGAGAGCGTGGGATCCGCCATCGCGCCGAGCGCCCAAGCCAGAGCGGCCGTTTCCGTCAACGGCGCCACAAAAGGATGCGTGAGTCCGGACACCACCCCGGAAAAGGCTTTCCAAAGAGAGCGCCAGCGCGATTCTTCTTCATGGCGATAGAAAAGGAACACCAGCCCGCCCGCGAGTTCGACACGGCCGCTCATCCGGCTTTCACCGCCGGAGGCTTTTTCGTAGGCGTGCCGCGCTGCGGTTTCCTTTTCCTTCGTGGAGGCGAGGACCCGCCAGCGGGCTTTGGATCCCTCCCTTTGAATGGCGCCGTCCAACGCAAAATAAAAACCGCGCCGCTCCAATGTTTTCTGATAGGCCAGGGTCAGGGATTCGACGCTCTTGAACTTTTCCGCCAGCCGCGCCGACTCTTCCAAGGTCCGCCGGATCAGAGAGGCGAGAGCCTCACCGGCGAGCTCTTCTTCGAATTCGGCCCGGGCGATTTTCAGGCCGGGGAAAAGGAAGGCGAAGGCCCCTTCCAGAGTCTCAAATCGTTCCTGAACCCGATCCGACATTTGGGCGTTCTGGAAAACGTTTTCCGCAAGAAGGCGCTCGGGGGCGAGGAAGATGGTTTCTCCGGCGAAGAGTTTTTCCAACGGCAACGGATCGCGGGCGAAAACGTCCAGGGAACGGTGGTCCTTGGGCACCTCCTTGATTTTGGGTGTGACCACCGCGAAGGACACATCCCTTCCCCGCAAGACGTCCGTGAGCCCCGCGGTGTGAAATCCTCCCGCGACGAGGATGGCCACGGGACCCCGGGTTCCTGGCAATTTCGCCAGGAGGTTCCCCACCAAAACCTCGTTCCGCTTCAGGGCGTATTCACAGAACTCCTCGAAAGGACGCAGGGACTCTGCGGACAAGGGCTTCGGCGCCGAAACCACCGAATAAGGCAGGGCGGCGTCGATTCCCTTCAGTTCCTTCCCGATGTCCAGCAGGCCCAGCCGGTTCTTCCGGTAATAAGCGAAATCCTCCGGCGTCATGGCGTGCTCGATCAATTTTCCCAACACCAAAACGTTCCGGTTCACGCCCACCAGCCGCTTCTGTTCCAGCGTCACGGCTAAAAGGTCCTGCACCGCCGTTTCCAAGCGGGAGAGCTCTTCCAGGAGCCCCTCCCGGTCGATCTGCTCCGCCAACAGAACATATTTGATGTAGGAACTCAGGCTTCCCCAGGCGTCAAGGTTAATCCCATAGTTCCGGCACAACCGCCTCAAAAACTTATAATAATCTCCGTACCCCATCCGACCCGACCGCACCTTTAAGCTCTCCCTCACCAATTCCTTTAAAGCCGGTTGGGGCAATTCGACGGCCAGTGTTTGGACCAGTTCCTCCCGCTCGCTCTCCACCTTCTCGAAATCCAAAACCTCTTCCCATTCCAAAGCATCCCTCAGCAGATGCAGGTTGGTGTAGGAAGGCCGGCCAATGGCCTCCTTCGCCAAGCGATCCGAATAGACTTGCATCAGGTACCGCGCGTAGGCGCCCAGCCCCGCCTTCTGGCTTTTGTACGCATTGAAATGCTTGTCAAATTCCTTCAGCTCTTCGGAATACACCCGGCCTTTCAACGCTTGGACCGCCGTCTCCAAACGGTCCACATATCGCTTCGCCTCGGGTCTAAGCTTGAAAGAAGACTGCACCGCTCCGATGTTTTTCTGATAAAGCGCCGGATCCTCCACGCCCCATAACACAGGCGGCCGGCGCATCGTCAATCCGGCGAATTCCGGCCCGCTCAGATAGCCTTCCTTGAGGAAATAATCGGCGAGGCTTCGGGTGATTTCAGCGTCCGGATAGGCCCGATAAGGCTCCAGCGCAAAAGCGCCGCTGGCGCCCTCCAACCCCACCAAGTCCACCCCTCGTTCCTCGTTCAATCCCTGCACGATGGCGGCGACGTTCCTTTGCGCCTCCTCCACATCGTGCGCGTCCTGGATGTGGATGATGAAAGGCGCTCCGTCCCTTTTCGACAGATGGATGTCCCGGATATAACCGTGAGGCAAGATGACGTTGGACAGCCAGGAAGGAGCGTCTTCCGAATGGGGAAGCTCGTTTGCGGACCGGGTTTCGGCGGAAACGACGGAGACGTCCCCGGGCAGGCCCCATGGCATTTGGGCCGTCGCCGGCAGTTGGGCTAAGAGAGGGTAGGACCGGTCCAGATTCCGGGCCGCGTTCTTTCGATCCTTCCAGAAATTGGCTTCGGCGGCGTTCAACCCCGCGA
>JACQPF010000132.1 GCA_016207625.1 Elusimicrobiota bacterium
CAAGGCCTATGTCGACGCGGCGGCATATGCCGTGTATGTCGGCACTACATCCGGCCAGAACGGATCCGGCGTCGGAGGATGGGTCGGTGCCAACAATAAATGCAATGCTTTATACCCGGGTTCGCACATATGCACGGCCAGCGAGCTTGTGAAAAGCGGTCAGGGCACAAATGCACCGGTGAGCTGCTGGATCTTTGACGATCTTGCCAGTATCCCGATTGTGAATAGGAATGCCGAAGGGTTTTTTAACTTCTATCAATCCGCTGACGGCTATCTAGGTGGTACTTATCAATATGGTGAGAATCAATATAGCCAAATCGGAGCCAATTGCCAGGGTTTTTCAAATAATACTTTTAACGCTCTTGGGACAATATGGGCCGGCGCGAGATTTCAGCCCGAGTACTGCAATTCGACTCATAGCATTGCTTGTTGCAAATAATACCTGCCGGCAGATTCAAACCAAAGACTCGTAAATTCATAAAATAGAAACGAGAGAAGCATTCGTATTCATTCAAAGGAGGGCAACCCTTTGAAAGCCATGGTTTTCGAATCCGTAGGAAAGCCGCTTCGAATCCTTGATGTTTCAGTGCCCAAGCATGGTCCTGAGCAGGTGTTCGTCAAAGTGAGCGCCTGTGGGGTATGCCGCACGGACCTTCATATCGTTCAAGGGGATTTGCAGGAGCCGAAAAAGCCTCTCATCCCAGGGCATGAGGTTGTCGGAACCGTTTCAGCCATGGGCTTGGATGTTCAGGGATTTGAAATCGGCCACAGGGTCGGAATTCCTTGGCTAGGCTGGGCTTGCGGTCATTGCCCTTATTGCCTCAACGGGCAAGAAAACCTTTGTGACGACGCGCGGTTTACGGGATACCATTTCGACGGCGGTTACGCGGAATACGCAGTCGTGGATTATCGATATTGCTTTCCAATCCCCGAGTCCTATGGCGATGCGCATGCGGCTCCGCTCCTTTGCGCGGGGCTCATAGGCTACCGCTCCTATCGCAAGACAGGCGACGCGAAAAAGATCGGTTTTTACGGGTTCGGCGCCTCGGCCCACATCCTGATCCAGGTGGCTCGATTTGAAGGGCGGGAGGTCTATGCCTTCACCCGTCCCGGCGACAGAGAGGGGCAGGCGTTCGCCCTGAGACTGGGAGCGGCGTGGGCTGGAGGCTCCGACGAGCCGCCGCCCGAGCCGCTGGACTCGGCCATCCTATTTGCGCCCGTCGGAGCCCTTCTGCCCGTGGCTTTGCGGGCCCTCAGGAAAGGGGGGAACGTCGTTTGCGCCGGGATTCATATGAGCGACATCCCCTCTTTCCCGTACAAGGATCTCTGGGGAGAGAAGTCCGTTCAGTCCGTCTCCAACCTCACTCGCGCGGACGCCCGGGAATTCCTTGGATTGGCCGGTCGGTTCCCGATTCGGACCGAAGTGACTCCCTATCCTCTCGCGGAGGCCAATAAGGCGCTCGACGATTTCGGTCACGGGCGCATCAAAGGGGCCGCCGTCCTGGTGATGGAATCGCCTACGCCAACCGGGACAGCAGTGTTTTGACAGGGTGTTTCCGTGCCGAGGCCCGTTTCCGAATCCAGTTGGCGGCGAAGGGCACCGCCGCGGAAACGCCCGCGACCCCTAAAGCCGCCATGCCGATTTGACGGCGAAGGACTTTGTTCGCCGGCTGCCAGCCGCCGCTGATCCCGGTGGCTTGGGGCATGGGAGCGAAGAGGTTGCCTTGAGTCGGGCCGACGGCGAGATCCTGGAAATGCTTCTTCTCCACTTGGCGAGCCATCATCCTTTCAGCAAGCCCCGGCATGAACTTGCGCAAGAAGTTGATGGGGCCCGCGACGCTTCCGACGAAAACCTCTCTTTGCGGGCGCTGGGCCACACGCACGATGGTTTCCGCTACGTGCCGGGCCGAATAAACGGGCGGCATGGCCTGCGGCGCGCGGCCGATGTAGTTGGCTCCGTGCTGAAAGAGAGGCGTGTCGACGGTGGCCGGCATCACCGTGCAGACGTGGATGTCCGTGTTCCGCAACTCCTGCCGGAGACAGGCGGACAGGCCCCGGATGGCGAACTTCGTGGCGACGTAGGCGCTCGTATAGGGCTGGCCGATGGTGCCGACCACCGAGGAAACGTTGATGAGGACGCCGCCCGCATGTTCCCGGAAGTGGGGGAGGATGGCCCGGGCTCCATGGATGTACCCGAAGAGATTCGTCTCGATCACCCGCCGATAGGCGTCCAAGGGGGCTTCCTCAAACCGGGCGAAAAGCGTGACCGCGGCGTTGTTGACCCAAATATCGATGCGTCCGAAGCTCTCCACCGCGCGCCGCACCAATTCCTTGACGGCCTCAAGGTTCGTCACGTCCAGAGGGACCGCGAGGGCCCGCCCGCTGAGGCGCCGGCACTCGTCGGTCGTTTCCTGCAGGGCCTGTTCGTTTCTCGCCGCGGCCACCACGGTCGCCCCTGTACGGGCGAATTCGACGGCGGTGGCTCGCCCGATGCCGCTCGATGCCCCTGTCACGACCACAACGGAATCTTGGATTTTTCTTCGCATAAGTCACCTCCGAAGGTCAAAGGGTCTGGGGATGACGACTCAGAGGATAGGAAATGTCCGGGAGAAGGTGGTCGCGCTGGTTGGAAAAGATGTTTTATTTTAACATTTTAGGTGAGCTTTTTCATCGCAGAAACCAACAAACCCGTCTGACCGCGTCCCTGCCGGACGCGGTGCAGACGGGTTTCTCAGATTCCCCTCGGCGATTGGTTTAGGGTTCGTTTAGAACTTAGGAGACGAGAGCCTTCCCCACGCGGCCGACGAGTTCCGCGCCGGGTTTCAGCGTTTTTTGCCCATCGTTCCAGTTGGCCGGGCAGGCTTCTTCCGGGTGGTCGGCTAGATACACGTTGGCCTTGGCCTTGCGCAGGAGTTCCGAGGCGTTCCGCCCGACGTTGTAGAAATGGATCTCTGAACTCACCAGGCGCCCTTCGGGGCTGATGAGGAACGTGCCGCGCAGGGCCAGGCCGGTCCCCTCATCGTAAACGCCGAAAAGACGGGACGCTTTCCCCGTCGGGTCCGCGCCCATCAGGTAGCGGACGTTCTTCAGGAGGGACTCTTCGCGCTGCCAGGCCATGTGGACGTACTTGGTGTCCGTGGACACAGAGATCACCGTGGCGCCGATCTCCGTGAGCTTCTCGTTCACCTTGGCCACGTCGGCCAGTTCCGTCGGGCAAACGAACGTGTAGTCGGCGGGATAGAATACCAGGATGGTCCACTTGCCTTGTTCTTTGAGGTCTGACAGCGAGATCTTCCCGAAATCGTTTCGGACGGGATCGAACACGTCCATTTCGAAATCAGAAACGATCGCTCCCACTTTTGCTTGTGCTTGTTGTGTTTGTTCGGTCATGACAGTCTCCTTTATTATGATTTGTTTTGCGGGGTTTTCCGGCATTCCGAGCAAATGCCGAGAATGTGCACGGAGTAGCTTGAGATCGCAAAACCTGTACGCTTTAAATCGGGGATCGGCAATTCGTTCAGCACGGGGGCTTCCACGTCGGCGATCCGGTCGCAGACCGTGCAGACCATGTGATGGTGGCGATGTGTGTTCGGATCAAAACGGATCGAAGACCCCACGTGCCCGGCCTTCCGGATGACGCCCAGGCGCGCCAAGGTTTCCAGCACGCGGTAAACGGTCGCGCGCGAGACGCCGGGAATCCGATCCCGCACGTCCTCATACATTTGGTCGATGGAGGGATGGTCGATCCTGACGCTGAGGGCTTCCAGGATCGCACGTCTTTGGACCGTGAGCGGGATCCGCTCGCGCCGGCAGACGGCTTCGAGTTC
>JACQPF010000114.1 GCA_016207625.1 Elusimicrobiota bacterium
CCTCCTGAATGAGGGCGTGGGTGCCGACGGCCAAATGAACCTCGCCGGATTTTAACTGTTTGAGCTGTTCCTGCCTTTGTTTTTTGGGTACATGCCCGGTCAAAAGGGCCCAACGCAGGGGAAGCCCTTTTAAAAATTTCCCCAAAGTGAGGGAATGCTGCTCGGCCAGGATTTCCGTTGGAGCCATGAGCGCGGCCTGCCGCCCGTTTTCGACGGCCAAAAGCATGGCGGCTAGGGCCACGATGGTTTTGCCGGAACCGACGTCGCCCTGAAGCAGGCGGTTCATGGGTTTGTCGCTCGCCATGTCGGCGAAAATCTCGTTGATGACCCGTTTCTGCGCCGCCGTGAAATCAAAACCCAAGGTTTGCCGGAACGGCGTGAGATAGGCTTTGGTCGGCACAAAAGAGTTTGCGCGGGGGCCTTCCATACGCTTCTCACGCGCCCGGGCGATGGCCAGTTCCAAGAAAAAGAACTCCTCAAAGGCCAGCCGGCGGTGCGCTTTTTCCAAATCCGCCCAGGTCGAAGGGAAATGGATGTTTTGAACGGCCCAAGAAAGAGGGACGAGGTTGTGGGTTTTCAAGAAAGGGTCCGGGAGATGCTCCCGCACCTCCGGCAGATGGACCTGCAAGGCGTCCCAGATGAGTTCCCGAAGCCAACGGGGGTCAATCCCTTCCGTTGATCCGTAAAGCGGAACGATCCGATCCGCATGAACGGGCTTGGTTTCCGGGGCGCCCAAGATCTCAAATTCATCGACCCGGATTTGCAGGCCGTTGTGATTGCGTTCGATGGGTCCATGGACCAAAACGGAGGCGCCTTTCACGAGTTGCCGCCGAAGGGAAGCGAAAACATCGTATCGGAACGAGGCCCGCCTGAACCACACCGCCAAAATGTAACCCGTCCCATCTCCGATGATGGCTTTGCCGACGGCCAAGTTCCGTCCCGCAGGGATCACATCAAAGGCTTGCACCATCCCTCGGAGGGTTTTCGAAGGGCTTGGGCTTGCCCGGCCGATGGGGATGCGCTCCGTGCGGTCGTCGTGCTCGCGCGGATAATGGGTCAAAAGATCTTTGACGGTGAGGATCTCCAACTTCCGGAGAGCCTCCGCGCGTTTAGGACCCACACCCTTCAAATATTGAATCGGTTTGTCCATTTGAATAGCCCGTTGTGAATCGAAGTGGAATATGGTATTTTAGGATATCTGTTATCGATATCTTCAAGGAGATTGTTGTATGGCTTATCGTTGTGTCGTCTGCCAAAAAGGCCCTGCGGCCGGGAAATCCATCAGCCATTCCCACAAAGGGTCGAACCGCCGTTTCCTTCCAAACCTTCAAAGAGTGAAAGTGCTCTCCTCAAACGGAGCAAAACGCCAATACGTTTGCACTCAGTGCCTTCGCTCCGACCGCGTTCGAAAAGCGTCCTAACGGAGTCTTCGGTCCACCGGACCGCCGTTGTCCTTGGAGCACTGCGTAAAAGGCAAACCCCATATCGATCATTCATTTTAATAACGGCTCCGCGCAGGAGGTCTTCCGTCTCGGGGTCCTCCGGCCGAAGCCGAAGGGCCGATTGGAACGCTTCCACGGCCTCCGCATTTCTTTCCATCCGCGACAAAACAACACCCCTTTTCTTATGGGCCGCAGCGAACCGCGGGTTGTTATCAGCGGCTTTCTCATAGCATTCCAAAGCGTCCTGCGGGCGTTCCATGGCCAGGAACGCGTTCCCAAGGTTGTAAAAGGGTTCCGCAAGATAAGGATTCAAGCGGGCGGCATGGGACAGATAATAGATCGCTCTTTTGTGTTGTTTTAAGGAAAAATAGGCAACGCCGAGATTGTTATAAATATCGAGCACGTCCGGCATGACCGACAATGCCCGTTTCAAGGGGGCCACGGCGGCCCAAGGTTTCCCTTCATGCAGCATGACGACCCCCAAGTTGTAATTCGCGACGAACGACGCGGGCGTGCGCGCAGCGACGTAGGACCACAGCGCTTCAGAATTCCTCCACACCTTCATTTGCCTGATGGACAGCATCCCCAACGCCGGGACTCCCGTGATCGCGAGAACCAAAACGAGAGCGGCACGTCTTCTCGCCCATGGATTTTCCGTGCGCCGAAGCCATGTCGTCACCACAGCTCCTCCCAGCACCACGGACCACCCGATGGAAGCGAGATAAGAGTATCGATCGGCCATCATCTGTGGCCCCCGCTGGAAGAGGCCTGAGACGGGCGCTAAAAAGGCCAGATAACTGACCCAGGTGATCAACCCCCAGGGCCGCTCCCGGCGAAAAACATAGAACAGACCGTTTGCGACCGCAAAAAATGTTCCTCCCAGGAGCAGGGGGTGGTTCCAAAAGCCGACCTGTTTCGGATATTCGTAAAGCGGGCACAAGCCTGACGGCACGATCGTTTTCAAGAGATAAAACCCGGTCCCGTAAAAGGTTTGCGCCAAACGCGGGATGATCCCATAATCCTCCAGTGACGGAGTGCCGCCTTTGCGCGCGACGACGAAAAGGCCGACGATCGTGAAGACGAGCGCGATGAGGATGAACCCTCCTTTCTCTTTCCAGAGGAACCACCTCTCTTTCGTGAACCATTCTCGCGGATTCATGGGAAGCCGGCGAAGAGGATAGACATCCAGTGCGAGCAGGACGACCGGGATAAAGAGCGCGGTAGGCTTTGACAGCAGAGACAGCGCGTAGAAGGCCGCGGACAGCGCGAGGCGGCCGGACCGCCATCGGGCCCCCTCCAACCCGCGCAGATAGATCAGCGTGGAGACCAATAAAAAAAATCCAGACAAGACATCTTTCCTCTCCGTCACCCACGCCACCGACTCGACGCGCAGGGGATGAAGAGCGAAGAAAAGCGCGGCGCAGGCCGCCGCGAGCCGAAACGGAGTATCCTCGCCATAAACGAGATCCGGATTCGCCCGCTTGATCAAGAACAGGGAAAGGAAATAGAGCGCGGCGGCGTTCATGGCGTGAAAAACGACATTCGTGAGATGATACCCGGCCGGATTCATCCCCCACAGCAGGTAATCCAACCCGAAGCTCATCCAGGTCAATGGAATATATAATCCGCCCTCGATCGTCGACCACATCCATTTTAAGTGGACCCATGCCAGGCCGCGGTAATGCGGATTGTTGAGAAGCAAATGGTTGTCATCCCAATCCAAAAAACCATGACGGATGGTGCCGGAAAAGACGAAGAGGACGATGAAGGCCACCCATATAAAAAGCGTGCTGGAGAGGAACCGAGGAAAGGCGCGCCGCATATTGGCGATTAAAAACGACGGCGGATTACGTTCCGTTCGATTCGGGAAGTGGAAGGAGGATGGAGAGGAAATAGTTGTAGACCCGCTCGTTGAGCAGGCGGTAGGTCCTGAGCGCGAAATCCAGCCGGTGGTTCTTGGAGGAGGACACTGAAAACCCTCCTGTGTAGTAGGTCTTCTCGGCGTTGTTCAAATCCTCCCCATAGGTCCCCGCCCTCACCTGCAGCCATGAGATCGCCGTGAGTTCCATTCCGATGTGGAGGAAGTCCGGTTTGGGAAGTCCTCCCCGGTAGAACCGTTTCTCATAATCCGTGACGAACGCGAAGGCCGCAACGGGATGGAACGCGGCTCCCGCGCGCATGAGCACCGGCATTTGATCCGGCTTGTACCGGTTCCAATAAATGATTCCGGGGATATTGAAGAAAGACAGGCCGGTCGTGATGAAATCCCTCTTCACTTGAAACCCCATGTCCATAGAGAAACCGTGGCCGTCGGCCAATTCTAAAACGGGAGGCTGTCCGCCTGCGGCTTGCGCGAATCCCCTGCGGGCGTTCAGGTAGGACAAGTTCAGGCCGTGAACGAAG
>JACQPF010000116.1 GCA_016207625.1 Elusimicrobiota bacterium
AGGAATCATCGGTGACCGTGCCGGTGCGGCTGCGGGCCTTCACGACGTAGCGGTAGGCCGTGTTGGTGGAGAGGCTCGTATCCGTCCAGGAACTTCCTGTGATCCAGTTGCTGTTGCTAGAAGTCGTGGTGTTCGTTACCAAATATTCCGTGTCCGATGGGTTGTTGTTTCCGTTCCACTGAATTGTCAAAGAAGTCGGGGTGGCGCTGTAGCCCGTGATGGTCGGCACGGCGGCCAATGTCACAGTGCTGCCGATTTCATAGAAGTTCGACGTCACGCCGTCCCGGTTCTTGGCCTGGGCGCGGAAGTAATGCATGGTGTTGGGAACCATCGTCGTGAACGTGCGGGAGAGCAGGTCCGCGCTTTCGGCCGATTCCAAAATAGGGTCGTAGGACGGGAAAGCGGTGGACGCCTCCACCCGATAAATCGTTCCGGATGGGTTCGTCCCCCCGCTCCATCCGACGGTGGCGCTTGTGATATACACGTTCGTGAAAGGCGGCAAGGTCCCTTCAGGCACGGCGGCGCGCGTTGCGCGGATCGCATTGATCGTGAGGGAATTCTGATCTGTGCCCCAGCCGCCGTCCTCGATCGTCATGATGGTGAAATAGTGATTGGTGTTGGTGCTCAGGCTCACGAAGTTGGCGGAGGTGGCCTGGACATCTCTCGTTTCGATCACATCCGTGCCGTAGCCCGTGCTGCTGATGGTCACGCGATAGCGGGTCGCGGGGCCGTTGCTGTTGGCGTCCCAGGCCACCGTCACGTTCGTTTCCCCGATGGATTGGAAGTATGGTGAGGCCGGCGGCAGGGGCCTGGTGACGGTGACGGTTTCAATCGGGGCGCTCAACCTTCCCGTTTTTCCCACCGCGCGGAGCCGGATATTGTAGGTTGTGTTGGCCAACAAATCGCTGATGGTGCATTCGCTGGGCTCCGGATTGCTCATGAGCGTGTTGCTGGACTTGGGCTGATAAAAGTCCGTGGACGTGGACGCTTCCGCCAGGTAACGCGTCCCGGACGGGTTGTTGGGCAACGCGCCCTCAACCCATTGCATCCATATGGAATTGGTCAACACGGATTGGAGGGTGGGCGTCAACTCCAGCGGAACGGGGTCCGTCAAGAACAACGCCCCTCCGTTCACCCGATTTTCCGTCGATGGCGCCCCGATTTTATTCAAGGCGAAGACGCGTCCATAATAATTGGTGTTCGGTAACAGGTCAACGATTGTCGATGAATATGTGCCCGGAACGTTGGTGCCGCCCGGCACCGTAGACGACTTGTGCACCAGAAAGCCCATGGCGAACGACTTTGTGCTGACCTCGACCCGGTATGAGATAGGAATGTTGTTCGTGTTTGAATTGTCCGTCCACTGGAAAGTCGCGCTTGTGGCGTAAACCGACGTCGTGCTGCTGTTCACCACGGGGGAAGCCAACGTCATGGTACCGCCCAGGATGGTGAAGGTGGATTCCAACCCATCGCTCGGCTGCATGGCCAAAACCCGGAAATGATAGGTCGTATTATGAGAGAGACTCATATATGTAGTCGTGAGCGCGTTGGTCAATTCGCGCGTCGACACATTTACGGTAAACAGGCTGTCATCCGCCTTGTTGATTCTATATCGGAAGCCGGGTGAATTGCTGTGGGTCCAGGTGACTATGATTTGGCCCGTGTTGATGCCCGAGAAAGGACCTCCGCCCGGTATTCCCGGCGGCTCAACGCCGGGCCTTGTGGAAGCCACGACGCTCCACCTCGATTCGGCCCCCACTGTGTTCAGAGCCCGCACTCGGAAGTAATGATCATATCCAGGCATGATCCCATTATTGAAAAGGGTGGAAGAAGAAACGTTCCCATTGACGGAGCCGGTGATGGCGTCTTTTACGCTGGCGAAATTGTCGGTGGACATCTGCACCTGGTAAACCAAATTCCCCACGTTTTCGGTTTTCCAAACGAAGGTGATGCTGGACAGTTCCACGCTTGAAAAGGGCTGGGTGCTGGGCTGGACGGCGTGGGTGTAGGCCCCTGTGCTGTTGGAAAGATAAGAGGCGTTATTGTCGCGATCGTAGGCCTCAATGGCGACGTAATATTGGGTGTTGGGCTGGAGACCGTCGATGGTGAGGTTTTGCGCCGATCCCGGAATCCCCGGCGTCAACGATTGGCCGAAGGTGGTCGCGTTCTGGAAATTCGTCTGGGTGGTGATGGGCGACAGGGAATATTTCGCCACGTAGGAAACGGCGGACTGGTTGTATTCCATCTCAGCAGACGGGGCGGACCATGTGAGGTCCAGCTTGTCTGAATCTTTGGCGTCATCCGCATCAACAGCAACGTTTTGAATGGACGTGGGATAATCCTGAAAGCTCTGCAGGCCGGCTTTCAGAGTTTTGGCGTCGGCGCCGACCCCCCCGGAAATACTTGTGGTTTCCACCGCGCCCACCGACCCGTGCAAAATGAAGTTGCCGCCCGCACCACTGCCGGTTTGGCGCAACCCCCCCACGTTCACCTCATAACGGAATATATTGTTATTAACATCCCCAATGAGTTCGTAACCGGCCAAAGCCGTTTTGGAACAATTGAAGGCAAATGCACCCAGAATTGTGGCGGCAATTCCGAAACACCGCAGGGAGGATCTCTTGTTTCTGGATGCATTCTTCATAGGTTTTTTCCTATTAAACGCGGTATTTATTATTTCTGCTCAAGATGAGTTACATGCAACGATATAGCCATCTCTGTTTTTCAACTGATCAAATCTTTCCACATGCAACATAACGGCCATTCATATCCCCTCACTTACATTCCACAACAAATGATCCCCCAGCTGAAATATCACATGTTTCACCACCACAACCGAGACAGTAATTGATGTTCTTTGTTTGTCCACAACCTGCTGAAGTTATTGAAAGGATCCTTTGATCACATGTGCAGGTAACGAGACCCGTGCACCCCGATTCGTACGACGTCGGATTCACCGTGACACCCCCCGAACAGTCGAAATCCCAAGTGCTGCAATTGCTGATCGTTGTCTGGAACGCTCCCCCCGGCTTTGCCCGGTTGTCTGAATCGCAACAATCGTTATTGTTGGAAGAGTAACCGGAACCGCATGAGCCGCAACGAGTGGCGGTGGTGTTTGAGCCGTAGCCGTCACTGTCGCCGTCGACGTAGCATGTGATTGCGTTCGTATCACATGCCCCTCCCTGGCAATTTCCTGTTTGACAGGGGGGATTCCCTGCGGGCCCCGTGACGGAGCAATCGGTGTAAGGGTCGGTGCCGTTGGCGACGTTCCCGCAGGAGCCGGCCGTCCCGCCCGTGCAGCCGTTCAGTTGTTTGCATTCGGTATCACAATTCATCTGCTCCGCACCGTTGAGCTGGCTGTTGCAATCGGCGGAATTCGGGTCCTTGCAGTCGTTAACCCCTTCGCAGCGCGCCGAGGTAATATCTTGCTTGTAATAACACTTGCGTCCCGAGGCCTCATACCGCGAAGAACAATCGATCGTCCCGCAAGCCGTATCATCTCCAGGATTGGTGCAGCTTCCCGCCGTCCCGCCCGTGCAACCCCCCAAATCCTCGCACACCTGACCGCAATCGATCTGTAGCGTGGCCGACAAAGACTGGCCGTCGCAATCCGCCGTGTTGGGGTCCTTGCAGTCGTTGACCCCTTCGCATCGCGCCGAAGTGATGTCTTGCCGTGGGTAGCAAATACTCCCCGACGCCCCATACCGGAGGTTGCAGGCGATGGTCCCGCAAGCCGTATCATCTCCGGGATTGGTGCAGTTTCCCGCCGTCCCCCCCGTACAGCCCCCCAAATCCTCACACACCTGGCCGCAGTCGATCTGCAGGATGTCCAAAGACTGGCCGTCGCAATCCGCCGTGTTGGCGTCCTTGCAGTCGTTGACCCC
>JACQPF010000008.1 GCA_016207625.1 Elusimicrobiota bacterium
CGATGGTCGCGACGCCCGCCAGCCGCGCCGCCAACCGGCCAAGGATCCCCGCTTTCGACGAGTGCGTGTGGACGATCTGCGGTTTTTCGCGCCTCAAAACCAGAGTGAGTTCAATGAGCGCGAATAGGTCCAGAAGAGGATGGACTTGACGCACCAGGCTGTTGATGAAAAAAACGGGCCGGTCCAGCCGTTCGGCTTCCTTATCAAAATACGCGCCCCGGCCGCAAATCAGGATGGGTTCATACAGTTCCCGGTCCAGGTTTTTGAAAATGTGAAGCGCCACCTGTTGAGCGCCTCCCAGCTCAAGCAGAGTGATGATATGGGCGATTTTCGTCTTAGCGGCCATGGCGGAGCCTCATCCCTTCGGCGATATCAGCGGCCTCATTTTGAAAGCGGGTGGTGAACGGCGAAAGCCGCCGGCTTTCTTCGTTATGACGGAGGGCCTCGTCCCAGCGCTGTTCCACGGCGGCGACGTGCGCGAGGATGGAGTGAAGCTCCGGTTCCCGGCGGTTCCAAGCTAGCCCCTTTTCCGCGAAGGCTTGGGCTGTCGCGGCGTCCCCGCGGCTTAAAGCGAACCGCGCCTGGGCCAGGGATCGATCCGCCCAAAAGAGACGGACGGAAGCGTACCCCAGACCTAAGGAGAGCATCAGAGCGAGCGCGATGGCGCCTCTTTCCAACCAAACGCGGATCGTCCCCTCCGAACGTCGCGCGCTCGTCGCTCCCCAGAGGTAACCCGCCAATGACCAAAACGCCCAGGAACCGCTGGGGAAGGAAAACGCGATGTTGCCAAAATTATAAACCAAAAAACCGGCCAGGCCCAGCGCAGCCGAAAAGAGTAAATGATCGCCAACCGCTTTTTCGCGTACGCGCCGCCATAAGACAAGTATGGAGAACAGGAACGCTCCGGCCCCAGCGATCCCTCGCTCCGCAAGCATTTCGAGAAAAAAGTTATGGGCATACAAACTGCTCAAACCCCGTTGGTCCGCTCGGAACCCGGGGTATGCTTCGCCGAAGGCGCCCGGCCCCACCCCCCAGAGGGGATGACGGCTCCACATACGCAAAGCGCTCCGCCACCACGACCACCGGTCAGGTTCAAGGTGGGTGAGCTTCACCCATTCCGCTCGATAGAGCCACGCGCCAATCACAAGGAACAGGGCGCAGGCGATCCATACGCCTCGTCTCGCGCCTGAAGTCCCCCCTCCGGCGCGAGCGAAAAAAACGATGAGGACAATTAAAAAGACCAAAAAGGCGAGGAATGAACCCGTGAACAGAAGGCATAAAACGCAAATTCCCGCCGCCGCCCACCAAAAAATCCGTCGAAGAGCGTTTTCTCTAAAGGCGGTCACAGCCATGGCAGGTAGGACCAAAAGGAGAAAGGCGGCCAGCAGGTTTGGGTTAACGGCGAATTCCATCCCGGCGCGCATCCCCGGAAGCGCCGCGCCAACCCCTCCGATGAAAGCCAACACCGCCGCGCCGCCCAGGAGAGCCTTGAGGAGATTATCCCTCCCCGGATGGGCCGCGAACAGGATGAAGAAGCCAAGGGCGTTCACATCGTTCAGGAAAGACGGATAGGAACTGTGTGGAAACGGGCTCATGAATGTGGAGACGAGCGAGGCCCCGAACATGAGCCCGAGCGGGATGAGGGCATTGGAGAGATCGTCGACAGCTGCTGAAATGGAGCCGGGGAATCGCCTGAAAAGGAACAACATCCCGGCAAATGCCAAAACCGACCAAGCGACGTGGATCGACACCTGAGACCACAAATCCCAACATCCGCGCAACAGGGGATGAATGAAAATGACAAAAAGAAAAGCGTTTCTCATCGGTCAATATGAGGTGTCGATGCCTTGAGCGGCTTTCCGGCCGTCGAGGATGGCTTCTTCCATGAACGAATACTTCCACGCCCCATAGCGGCCGATGGAGACCGTACCGGCCGATTCGTCCAACCATTTGAAAATCGTTTGGAGAGCTTTCGCGCGTTTGTCGTCGTAAATGACATAGGCGTAGGGGATGGGCAAGAAGCTGACCACAGGGAAGGCATCCGATCGTCTCAGAACGTCGGCGGCCAGAAGGCCGTCGCGGATTTGACGAAAGAGGCCCGTGCGCTCCGCCGGCTGGGAGTATTTCTTTCCGGGCCTGTGCGCCACCTCCACATACATGGAGGAGCAGCCTCGAGGCACGATGTGCGGCGTGAAATTCATTGGGAACCCCGCCCGATAAAACACATATTTCTTTTCGGGAAAATAGATCCAGGATTTATCCGAAATGCGAGGGCGTTTGACGCCGATGTTGGCGCAAAGGACGGAGGTCCATGACAGGGTTTCGAAGGGCTCGCGGAGCGCTTCCGGGAAGGGCGCCAATCTCTTTAAGAGCTCGGGAAGCGGAAGAGTGGACACCAAACGCGAATAAGGGATCTCCTCGCCTGAACTCAATAGAACTTTCTTTTCTCCCCAAAGCACCTTTTCCAGGGAACAGCCCAAACGCACGTCCGTGAGGCGTTGGGCCAGAGCGTCGGCGAGCACTTGGATCCCTCCTTTGCGAGGGTAAAGGAACGTCGTGTTGTACCCGTAGGCGGCCGTGTCGTCCCTGCGGGCGCCGTTCAACACATCCTCCAGTTTGGGCCGCGGCACGAATTGTCCGCACCATTCCGGCGTCATTTTTTCGGCAGGGACCGTCCAAAGTTTTTGATTGTAGGGAAGCATGAAGTGTTTGGAAATCCCCCGGCCGAACAATCGCTCGCACCATTCTCGAAAATTCAACGGAGGACCGGATCGGACGGGGTCCGGTCCATATTCCTCGATGGCCGCGCGGAGCCCATCGCAGCATTCCCGGATCACGCGCGGCGGCAACCCATACAAATTCGCCTGGAACGGATAGCGCGTGTAGACGCCTTTGGAAAAAATCCAGGCGTTTCGGCGGCATTCGAGGAGGTTTCCTTTCAACAAGCGGCGGATCAGCCGGCGCGTGACGTCATTGTGAAGGTGGAGGAGATGCCCGGTGTGGTCGAACGTAAAGCCGCGGATGATATAGGAC
>JACQPF010000115.1 GCA_016207625.1 Elusimicrobiota bacterium
GATCTCGGCGACGACGGACACGATGTTCATCACGCCGGAGATCTTGGCTCCCGGCGGCGCCACGCAGGGGCAGGACAACGTGCCGGTGTTGAAGCTGATGTTGAACACGGACAGCCGCACCGTCATTTGGAAGGGCGTCCGGCTGGACCGCTCCAACGTCAACCAGGTGAACCGGCCGAAGGACGTCAAGGAGGCCCGCATCTATTACGACAGCGACGGCAACGACATTTTCAACCCCGCGGTCGACCAGGTGGTGTCGCCCCTGCCCGTCGCCAACGAGCCGCACATCTTCCCGGAGACGACGTTGACCGCCCCCGCGAACCCCGGCGACACGGTGCTGACCGTGGGCTCCGTCGACGGCTTCCCGGCGCCTCCCGGTCGATTGATCCTTGAGGACAACACCGGGAACGTCGAAATCGTCACCTTCACGGCGGTGAACCCCGTGGCGAAGCAATTCACGGTCGAACGCAGCCTGCCCGCCTTGACTCACCCCGCGGGCTCCACCGCCTCAGGGCCCATGCAGATCACCGTCCTCGGCTCCCTGGGCGGCCAAGAGATCCTGGCCAATAACGTGTATCGGCCGCAGACGAAGCTCACGTCGAACGTGGACTTGAGCAATAGCGACATCATTGTGGAGGACACGTCCCTCGTCCCGCCTTCCGGGACGCTGGAGCTGAACGCGGACCAGGACGTTGAGCAGAACGTCACCTACACCGGCAAGACGCCCACCAGTTTCACGGGGATCTCCCGGCTCTCCGCCAAAACGCACACGGCGGGCGTGGTGGTGAGCGGCGCGCGGCGGAACAAGACCTATTACGTGACCTTTGATATCGATGACCTCGCGACGGTGGGAAGCTTGGTGGGCCGCCAGGTGGAGCTCGGTCTCTCCATGCGGAACAACACCTACCTGGCCGTCGGCGCGCCGGACTTGATCTCCAACTCCAACCTGCCGCTCACCGCCAGCATCCTGGACATCAACGAATATGCGGACGAGGTGACGGCGACGCCGTTCAACCCTGACAACAGCACGCCGCAGCACGGCGACGACACGCTGCAGCAGAAAGCCACGAACCAACTGGTGCTCGGGTTCGCCCTGTCCGCCAGCCAGTCCGAGGCCTTCTGGACGGGCATGCTCGTGCGGAGCACGGGCACGGCCATCCCGACGGAGGACGTGTCGACGGTCACCGTGTGGATGGATGGAAACCGCAACGGGTTCCTGGATCCCGAAACCGGGTTCGACATCGTCTTGGGGACCGGCGCCTTCGGCAATTCCGGCGAGACCAGCGTCGCTCAAGTCCTTTTCCCGCAGATCAACGTGCGGACGTTGGTGACGGCGGCGCGCGCGTTCGCCGAGAACGTGCCGAACCGGTTCTTCGTCACCTACGACATCAAGCCCACCGCCACGCCGAACAAAACCTTGGGCGCCCGCATCGCGGGCGACGGCGACTTCTTCGTCTCGTCGCCGAACGATGTGATCCCCGCCAACCTGCCCTTCGCCGGAAAGCTGCGGACCATCATCCCGGCGCCGCAAGAAGTGCGGGCGGAGTTCCTGCCGCTCTTTACGAGCCTTCAGGGAAGCGCCACCATGCAAAGCCTGACCGCGCCCACCTTGGGAGGAGACATCGCCGTTTCGGACACCCTCATCCCCGTCATGAACACGGACGGATTGCCGCTCGCGGGATACGCCGTCATCGACAGCGAAATCATCTTCTACGCCTCCAAGGGTCCCGGCGCCCTGCAAGGCGTCCAGCGCGGCCAACTGAACACCGCCGCGGCCGCTCACGCGACGGGTGCGCTCGTCGGCACGCAATACACCCAAAGCGAGAAGAACCTGGCCTTCCTGCGGATGCGGGTATCCGTCGTGGATCCCCAGGGGTACGACGTCCGCTGGTTCAAGCTGAAGTTGAACCGGCTGCAGCCGGCGGGCCTGGCCGGGAAAGACGGGGACATCGCCGCCGTGCGCCTTTATCGGGACACCGGAAGCCCCGGGCTGGACCGGAACCCGGTCTCAGGCACCGTGAACGACATCCTCTTGGCGGAGAAGAAGTTCGGGGACGGGGAAACGGCGGCCCAGGCCACCCTCTCGCTGAACAACTCACTCCTGGGAGGGGCCTCGTACTACGCCGTCATCACCGTCCAGCCCCAGGACTATTTCCTGGTCATGGAGATCGATCCCACGGCGACGTTCGACGACGTGGTCGGCCTGCGCGTGCCCGGCCCGACGAACCTGATCGTCGGCGCCCAGACGCCGGGGGACGGGGTGCACTCGGTGCGGACGGACAACTTCCCCGGCGTCTCGGCCGCCGCCGTGATCCGGGCCACGGTGGACACGATGCAGGTGCGTTCGGACAACCTCATGCCGCCCAACATCGCCCAGAACCAGAAGACCGTGCCCGTCCTGCGCTTCAACCTGCGCGCCAACACCAACACCGTCGTCTGGCAGAAACTGCGCCTGAACATGCTGACCAACAACGGCGCGGTGGACGGGGACATCCAGACGGTCGGCATTTATAAGGACGTGGACAACAACGGGATCTTCGATCCGGCGGTGGACGGGGTGCAGGCCGCCCGGCTCTCCCAGGGTACGGAGAAGTTCACCATGGGCGTGGCCAACGTCACTCTCAACGCGCCGGAAGTCATCACGTCCACGCCCTCGGGACATTTCTATTACGTCGCCTTCGACGTCAGCAACCTCGCCCAGGTCGGCAAGACCGTCGCCGTCTCCCTGGGCGACCCCGGCCACTTCACGGTCGGCGCGCCGGACTTGGTGAGCTACCTCTCCGGCCAGGTGGCGGACAGCGACATGGGCACGATCACGGAAGTGGCCGACAACGTCACCCTGGGCATCGAGGACCTGGCGGAGGCCGTCAACGCCTCGGGCGGCGTGAGCCAGGGAACGCCCAACGTGCCCTTCTTGAAATTCACCCTGATCACCAATATTTCCCAGGCCGCGTTTGAAAAGATCCGTGTGGAGCGCACCGGCACCTCCAACAACCAGCTCCTGCCCGAGGGCTCCAACCGGGACGTCGCCGCCATCAAGATCTGGGACGATTCGAACTTCAACGGCACCTTCGACCCCGGCGACAGCCTCGTCTCCATCGGAACGAACACGTTCAACACCTCCATCGAGGCGGACAAGCAGAAGGAGATCTTCATCGCCACCAACCCCGCCGTCATCGTGGCCAACGGCTCGGCCCGCGTGCTCTTCCTCACCTACGACATCTCCAACACGGTGGACGCCACCAACACCGTGGGCGTGAAGATCGTGGACCAGAACTCCCTCACCATGTCCGCGCCCAACGGGATGGTGAACTATTACCAGGACCTCAAGTCCGGCGCCACGATGCCGTACTCCTTCCAGGGCAGCCGGGTCACCGTCAAGCCGATCCTGATCCAAGCCACTTCCGAGAACATCGCCCCCGCGGCGGTCTCCCAGCTCACGGTGAACGTGCCCCTCTTGAAGTTCAAGATGCACACCGACATCAACACCGCCCTCTTGAACGCCTTGACTCTCCGGCAGATCGGCACCGTGGAAGGCCGCGGGGCGCCGGGACAGGGCCAGGGCGACTTCGCCCGCGCGGCGATCTGGCTGGACAACGGCGACGACGTCTTCGTCGCCGCCCAAGACAGGCTCTTGGGCGAGGCGCTCCACGGCACGCCGGCCTTCACGGGCGGTTTCGCGCGGATCCCGTTCCAGGGCGGATACTCGCTGGGCGTGACGTCGGCCACGTTCTTCGTGACGGTCGACGTCGGGGAACGCGACGCCGCGAACCAGCCGACCATCAACCACCAGGCGGGCTTTTCTCTGGAAGGGTTGAGCGGCTTGGACAAGCTGCCCTCCACCGCCCGGGATTACGCCTCCAACGTCTACCCGATGAAGTCGGGCCTCATTTCCATCTTGAAAGCGGGGCTCCCGAAGATCGCCTTCATCGCTTCTCTGCCGAAGATCTGGATCGATTCCGACAAAGACCTCTATCCCGACGTGGACTTCAACGGGAACGGAAAGATCGACGATAACGAGAAGTCCGTCCGCTATCCCAAAGACTCCGACGGGGAACCGATCATCGACGTGGACGGCGACGGTGTGCAGGACAACCGGGACATGAACGGGGACGGGCGGAAAAATGAGCTGGACATGGACGGCGACAACCTGCCCGACATGGACATGGACGGAGACGGCCTCATCGACTTCGACTTCAACTCCGACGGCATGGCGGACACCGTGCTGGGGGACCTGAACGGCGACAACATCCCCGAGCTGGACCTGTCCCGGGACGGCACCGTGAACTGGGGGAAACTGCCTGAGCGCTGGACCAACGAAACCACGAAACTTTCCGGCCGGTGGCCCCGGCTGACGGACGAGGTGAGCGACTATCAAGTCGGCGTCGGCAACCGGCCGGACCCCGACGACTTGAACAACCTCACCAGCGCCTTTGCGGCCGCCGGCTGGCTCTCCGCCGGGAATAACAACCAATACACCGTCACCAACCTCCTGATGACGGCCGCCCAGGTCACGCGAACCGTGACCAACTCCGTCGGCCGCTTGGCGGAGCCGCCGTTCGACCTCTACGTGCAGGGTACCGACGGTTACAGCGGGGAGGGCTACATCTACATCGGCTCTGAAATCATGAGGTACAACACCAAGTCCGGCGGCGCGTTCCACATCACAGCCCGCGCGCAGTTCAGCACCCAGGTGCAGGACCACCCGCAAGGCCAGAAGGTGACCAACAACGGTTTCTTCTTCAACGTCCGGGCGCTCGGCAAGGAAGGGGCCGAAGGCCCCGGCGCTCCCGTGGCCGTCCACCGCGTGGACGTCACGGCGCCCTCGGTCCCCACCGCCCCGAAGTCGGACCCCGAGTTGTCCAAGAAGCCCGCCGAGCTGGGCCGCTTCGAGATCAAATGGACCCCGTCGGCGGACGACGAATCCGGCGTGCGCGAATACGAGATCCAGGAGCGGGTGGACAACGATCCCGTCTGGCGCACGGTCACCTATGTTCCCTCCAGCCGCACCTCCTACATCATCGGGGAAGGCAAGGTGGCGGGAGACGAGGCCAGGCCCAAAGGGCACTTCTACACCTACCGCGTTCGCGCGCGCAACCACGCGGGCGGATGGAGCGCGTGGTCCCCCGTCTCGGGAGCGGCCTTCACCGGCCTGCCGGATGAAACGATCAGCGAGGTCTACAACTACCCCAACCCGGCGGACACGCGCATCAGCCCCACCTACATTACCTACCTCTTGAACGAGGACGCCAACGTCACGGTGACCCTCTACGACCTCTTGGGCTACAAAGTGAAGCAATGGGAGTTCCCCGCCGGCACCCAAGGCGGCCGGACGGGCCCCAACAGCTACCCCTGGGACGGCACCAACGACGACGGGACGAAGGTCTCCGCCGGCGGCTACATCCTGCGCATCGAGGTGCGGGGCTCCAAAGGCACCACCACCGTCATCCGCAAAATCGGCATCATCCACTAACGGGGCAGTCGGTCCTCCGGACCGCCGTTGTCCTCGGAGCTCTGCGGAAAGGGCTAACGGGGCAGTCGGTCCTCTCCCGCCCGGACGCCTCTGGGATCGTGGAAAATTTCACCGGTAGCCCTTCCCCATCCTATAAAATGTGCGATGTCGAACCTGCGAGAACCTGCGAAAACCTTGACAGTTCGGATTATTTGGACTATAAGTGAATCATTAGGCGAAACGGAGGTCCTATGAGAATTTGCATTTTTCTTGCTGCAATGCTTCTGCTCTTGCCCGCGCTTCAGGCGCAAGAGTGGAGTACGGATAAGACGGAAGATCATTCTACGGACACGTCCAAGACCCCGGTCGACGCTTCCACACTGCCGGGAATGGCGCCGGCCGCAAACGGCTCGCCGGAAGAAACGCCGTCCGAGGAGCAGACCCCTTCCGTGCAAGAACCGAGCGAAGAACCGGCGACCGGTTATGAAGTTAAACAGGGAGACACCTTGTGGGGCTTGGCCGGACGGTTCTTTCAGGACCCTTACAAGTGGAAAAACATTTGGGAAGCCAACAAGGACCTGGTGAAAGACCCGGACCTCATTTTCCCGCAACAAAGGTTTACCATTCCGGGAAGAGCCGGCATAGCGGACGTGAAAGAACCGGTGGAGCCTGCGGAGGAGCCTGAGGCCGAAGCGGAAGAGCCTGAGCAGGCCCAAGCCCCCGAAGAGCCGGCGCAAGAGGAACCCGCGGCGGAGCCCGAAAAGAAAGCGGAATCGTCCGTTTCCATGGAGGACCGGGAGAATGGCGGTTTTGTGGCCGATCCGAAATGGAAAGGGGACGGGCGCATCGTGGGCGACCAGGACAAAAAAATGTTGATCAGCCAAGACGACATCGTTTACCTGGACATCGGCCTGAGCGAGGGTGTGCGGGAGGGCATGCGGGGCGTTATTTATCGGAAGAGCAAACGGGTCATCAAGAACCTTGAGACGCGGGAAAAACTGGGAGTCATGGTGCGCCGGATCGGGATGCTCCGCATCGCCAACGTGGAAGAGAACCGGTCCACGGCGGTGATCTTGACAAGCGTGGACCCCGTCAAAATCGGCGATGCGGTGAAATTGACGAGATAAGGAACTGTCGGCCGTTGAGGAAGTATCTCCTGTCCTTTCTATTGTTCGTGTACGGCGTGTTTTGGTGGAGCCGTTTTGTGTCCAGCGGACGGCTCTTGAAACAGGCGGAGGCGCACCCGAACCTTCGCGGAACGGCCACGGTCCTTTTCGTCGTGGCCAGCTACTATGACGTTTTTGAGAGGCCCGGGAAGGCCGGCCCGCATTATAAAATGATTGCGAATCTTTATCCCAGGTCCCGCTATGGCGCCAAGGCCCGCTACGGCCTGGCGAACTGCCTGGAGCGTGAAATGCGCTACGCCGAGGCGCTTGTGGAGTATGAGAAATTTTTAAAGGATTATCCTAAGGACGAGTTCTCAGCTTCCGTCGAAAAGAATATCGGCTTTCTAAGATCCCGGTAGTTTTTTTGTTGTTTTTGTGTTTCCCGCGTCTGTTTCTCATCGCGCGGGATATTTTTTGAAGGGGACGGCTATGGGTTTGCCAAAAGACGAGAGGTCGGCGCGCCAGTGGCTCAATTTGATTCCGGAGATGGGCCCTGTCCGGTTTCGGAAATTGCATGAGTATTTCGGCTCCGCCGTCAGCGCTTTGGACGCCTCCCCATCCGATTGGGCGCACGTGGAGGGGTTCACGCCGTCCTTATCGCAAAAGCTCCACCCCAGCGCCCTGGACATGGAAGGGAGCCTTGAGGCGGAAGAGAAGCTTCTCACGGCGCTGAAGGCGCGTGTGCTCATTTCAACGGACGAGGAATTCCCGGAGGGATTGAAGACCTTGACGGACGCCCCCTTTGTCCTATATATAAAAGGAACCTGGCGGGTGTTGGACAACCTTTCTGTGGCGATTGTAGGCACTCGGCGCCCCACCGACTATGGGCGCGCGGCGGCCGAAAGGCTCGCGCGCGAGCTGGCCCAGGCGGGGGTGACCGTGGTGAGCGGGTTGGCGCGGGGCATCGACACGGCCGCGCACACCGCGGCATTGAAGAACAAGGGCCGGACCGTGGGCGTATTGGGAAGCGGCTTGAACCAATTCTATCCGCCTGAGAACAAGGCTCTGCTTGAGAAAATGTCGGAGCAAGGCGCTGTGCTCAGCGAATTCCCGCTCAACACGCGCCCAGACCGGGGCCATTTCCCGCGGCGGAACCGGATCATCTCGGGGCTGTCTTTGGCGGTTGTGGTGGCGGAGGCGGACGAGGTCAGCGGAGCGCTCATCACCGCGCGCCTCGCTGCGGAGCAGGGGCGGGACGTGTTCGCCGTGCCGGGCTCCGTATTCTCCCGGGGGAGCCGGGGGCCGCACCGGCTGCTCCGCCAGGGGGCGCGCCTGGCCGAAAGCGCCGAGGACATTATGGAAGAGATCGGAGTTTTTCAGGACTTGATTCGCGCGCCGCGCCCCACTTCGGCGAGGGCGTCGTCTTTGTCGCCGCAGGAAGAGAGCCTCCTCGCGCAGATGTCCTTGGAGCCCGCCGGGATGGACGACTTGTCCGTCCGTTCGGGTTTTTCGGCCGCATCCATCTCCGCGCTCCTGCTGACCCTGGAGTTGAAAGGGCTCATCCGGGCCCTTCCGGGGAAAAGCTACGTGCGGACGGAACAAGCGATGGTTTGAAGTAAACTACAATACCGTGAGGGTTTAGAAAAGGATGTGTCATGGCAAAAGGCCTTTTGATCGTTGAGTCTCCCACGAAAGAAAAAACCATTGGAAAAATGCTCGGAAAGGATTTCATCATCCGCAGTTCCTATGGGCATATCCGCGACTTGCCGGCCAAGGAGTTGGGCGTCGACGTCAAGGACGGTTTTGAGCCGCACTATGTGACCCTGCCCAAGGCCAAGAAAATCATTCCGGAGCTGGCCAAACTTGCGGAGAAAAGCGAAACGGTCTACCTGGCCACGGACTATGACCGGGAAGGGGAAGCCATCGCTTGGCATCTCTCCCAGGTTTTAAAACTCGATAAGAAAAAGGCCAAACGCATCACGTTCCATGAGATCACGCCGCAGGCCATTAAGGACGCGGTCAAAAAGCCCCGGGCCATCGACATGTCCCTCGTCAACGCGCAGGTGGCGCGACGCGTGCTGGACCGCCTGGTGGGATACCGGCTCTCCCCGCTCCTCTGGAAAAAGGTGCGGCGCGGGTTGTCCGCGGGCCGCGTGCAATCCGTCGCCGTCCGCCTGATCTGCGCGCGCGAGGAGGACATCGAGAAGTTCGTGGCCGAGGAATATTGGACCCTCACCGCCTTCCTGGACAAAGAGGGGCGTGAGTTCACGGCCGACCTCTATGCCGAGGGGGACAAGAAATTCGACAAGTTCGCTTTTCGCGAGCGCGGCACATTGGACGCGGTCCTTCAGAAGCTGGAGGGGGCTGCGTACACGGTCAAATCGGTGGAGCCGAAAGAGCGCCGCCGGTCGCCTTTGCCGCCCTTCACCACCGCTTCCCTGCAACAGGACGCTTCGCGGCGGTTGTATTTTTCCGCCGCCCGGACCATGATGGTGGCCCAGCAGCTTTACGAAGGCGTGGAGTTGGGTGACGAGGGGGCCGCGGGTCTGATCACCTACATGCGCACCGACTCCGTCCAGGTGGCCAAGGAGGCGCAAGCCGAGGCGCGGGCTTGGGTGACCGAGCGGCACGGGCCGGACTTCCTCCCTCCCAAACCGCGGATTTATAAGACGAAGAGCAAGGGGGCCCAGGAAGCCCACGAGGCCATCCGGCCCACCAAGCCTTCGCGGACGCCGGAATCCATCAAGAGCTGTTTGACCGCCGAACAATACAAGCTCTACGAGCTCATCTGGCAGCGCTTCATGGGCAGCCAAATGGCGGACGCGGTCTATGACACCCTCACGGTGGACATCGAGGCCGCCCGGTATATCTTCCGCGCCTCGGGCCACACGCTGCGCTTCCCGGGGTATCTCGCCGTTTACGGAGAAACCGTGGACGAGGACGCCAAGGCCGAAAAGGGCACGTCTCTCCCCGCGCTGACGCCGGGCGAAATCCTGCGGCTGCGCGAGCTGAAGCCCGATCAGCACTTCACCGAGCCGCCTCCCCGCTTCAACGAAGCC
>JACQPF010000122.1 GCA_016207625.1 Elusimicrobiota bacterium
GGCGGCGCGGCCATGCCCGGCGCGATGGGCGCCGAGAAAGACGCACACGGCTCCGCCGGAGAAGAGAGCCATCCGCCGGAGCGTCCCGCAGACTATTCCGCAAGTTTTCCGTTCCCGGGAGTCCGGAAAACGGTTTCCTGGGCCGAATCCCGCGCGGCCTACGCAGTTCAAGCGCCCGGCTCCGCGCCGACCGAGGCAGGCGGAGGGATTGCGAAAGACCTCTTTGGGGAAACGGCCTCATCTTCAATTTCTTTGGAGGAGTTTCGCAAAGCACAATTTCAGCCGATGCTGCAGCTGGACCGCACGTATCTTCTGACCCGCCGGGATCATGAAGTTTACATTTTCGATCAGCATGCCGCGGCGGAAAGATCGCTTTATGAGAAACTTCTTGAAGCCGCCCAAAACAACAGCCCGCACCGGCAAGCGCTTCTCCTGCCCTGGGTCTGGGAAACGTCCGGATCCGCCGCCGCCGTCATCCAAGACCACCTGGCGGACCTGGCCAAACTGGGGTATGACTTGGAATCTTTCGGCGGCCAATCGTTCCGGATCAAGGCCGTCCCGGGCGTTTTGGGGGACTCCCCGAAGGTCCGCGCCCTTTTGGAAGGATTGGTGGAAGACCTGCTCACAGAGGCCATTCCCCGACGGTGGGACGCGATCCTTACCCGAGCCGCGTGCCGCGGCTCCGTGAAAGCCGGGGATCCCCTTTCCGGCTCCGAGATGGAAAAGATCGTCAAAGACCTCCAGCGCTGCCAAAGCCCCTGGTCTTGCCCGCACGGCCGGCCCACGTTCCTCCGGCTCTCTCCGGAGGAATTAGCGAAGCGATTTAAGAGAACTTGATCCCCATCTTGGTTGGGCCCACCGGGTCGGGCAAGACCGCCGTGGCGCTGGAAACCGCCCGCCTTCTGTCGGCGGAAATCATCTCCGCCGATTCGCGTCAAATCTACCGCCATCTTCAAATCGGCACCGCCAAACCCCAAGGGACCTGGGCTCATGACGAAAGACATCCCCTCGGCCGTTTTTATGACGTCCGGGGCGTTCCCCATCACCTCATGGATTTCCTTGAGCCGACGGAACGCTACGACGCCGGCCTTTTCTCGAGACAGGCGGGCACGACCCTTCAAAAACTTCTTCAAAACGGGCGGACTCCGATTTTGGCGGGGGGGACGGGACTCTACCTGCGCGCGCTCGTCGACGGTCTGGCGCCCCTTCCGCCCCGGGATGAAGCCTTTCGGAAACGCCTGGCCGAGCGTGCGGGGAAAGAAGGGCGGAAGGCCCTCCATGAAGAATTGTCCCGGATCGATCCGGAATCGGCCCGAAGCATCCCGCCCAACAACATCGCGCGCGTCGTTCGCGCCATCGAAGTGCACGCCCTGACGGGACGGCCCATCTCCTGGTGGCAAAAGGAAAAAACGGAGCCGTCCCCTTTCGCGTTCCGCTGGATCGGACTCCTTTGGCCGAAAGAGGAAATGGAAAAGCGCCTCGCGGACCGATGCCGGGAAATGACCCGCCGCGGATTTCTGGAGGAAACCGAAACGCTGATAAAAAAGGGGGTCCCGCCCGATGCCCCCGCCTTCCAATCTTTGGGATACCGCTCGGCAATCGACTTCCTTCAGGGCCGCCTGACGAAACAGCAGTTCCAAGACCGTTTCGTTCTGGAAACCCGCCAATACGTAAAACGCCAAATGACCTGGTTCCGCGCGAACAAACGAATCCATTGGCTGCCAATCCAGGTCCCTTTTGACCCCATCCCATTAGCGCGAGCACTCGTCTCGTCCCTTTAAAATTTACAACACCGTTACAACAACTTAAATTACCCTTAAGTCACGTATATTAATTTAACTATAATGAAATTTCTCGCGCGGATCTCACGGACTCTCTCCCTGGCTCTGGCGGTTGTATATTTCCTCAACAACTGCGTCCTCGCCAACATTCCGGAGTCCAATTTCTGGTCGGAAAGACGGAAGCGCGTCGAGGATTCCCGGCGGGCCGACACCTCCCCGACTCTCGTGGCTGCTCTGCCCTCGCGGTCGACTCCCTCGACCATCGTCAGCGAGCTCCCCTCTCTCGAGCGCTTCCAGCCCAATCCCGCCTTGTCCAGCCACATCCGTGAGAAGATCCTCACGGGGCCGGCCGCCCGGTATGCGCCGCTCTTGAACGCCCTGCCCTACGCCTACGGCACGGCGCGGAAAGTGGTACTCCCGAAAACAGGCGCCTCCGGGAAAATCGTCATCCACATCCAGGACGTTCACCTCAACTCCGAGGCGCAGAAAAACATTGGGCAAACCGTGCAGTCTCTCCTGTCCGCCAAAGCCGGGAACGACATCGGCCTAATCGCCCTGGAAGGAGCGTCGGAAACCATCCTTGTCGAACGCTTCCGCGCCTATCCCCGCAAAGGCGCCGTCAAGGAAGCGGCGGATTTCCTCCTCAACGAAAACCAGATTTCGGGACCGATCCACACCGCTCTCGTTAGCCCGGCCCGCATTCCGGCCGTGATCGGCATCGACGACCCCCGCCACTACGCGGCCAACAAGTCGGCCTACATCCGCTCGGCCCCCCGAATGGAAGAATGGCGACAACGCCTTGCGGCCCGGGAGAAGGACTTGGAAGCGACGAAAGCGTCCGTCCTGAACCCGACCTTGCGGGAGTTCGACCGACAGGTGTCGGCCTACCGCCGGGGGGAATCCTCACTCGGCGTGTACGTCAAAACCCTTGCCGGGACCCGCGCCTCCGCCGTTCCGCTGAACGCGGTTCCCGGGTTCCTGGAGGCGCTGGCCATGGAATCCGCTCTGGACTTTGGCCGGGTGGAAGCCGAAAGGAGCCGCGTGATCGAGGCCCTTGTCGAGAAGCTCAACAAGAAACAGATCGCCGACCTCATCACCCGGAGCGTGGCCTACCGGGCCGGGCAGTTGCGCCATGCGGACTTCTACGCGGGATTGCGCGACAGCTGCCGGTGGAGCGATGTGGACCTCTCGCGCTTCCCCGCCATGGATGGCTATATCCGCTACGTCCTCGCCGCCGACTCCGTCGACGCCGAAACGCTCTTCGAGGAACTCAAGTCCCTGGAAGCCGCGGCCTACAAAACCCTCGCCCGAACGACGGAAGAAAAGGCGCTTGTGTCCGAAAGCCGATCGCTCTCTCTCACCCAGAAATTGGTCAACTTCTCCCTGTCGCCCGAGGAATGGAACGAGCTGAAGTCCCGGAGGGACGCCGATCCCGGCTTGTCCTCCTTTGCGGCTTTTTATGAAGAAGCCCAGGCGCGCGACGAAACCATGGCCGCGAATCTGCTCCGGGCGCTGGAGGGGAACAAAGCGTCGGCGGCGGTCCTCGTGACCGGAGGTTTTCACGCCCGAAGCCTTGAAGAAAGGCTCCAACGGGCGGGGGTGGCGGTGATCTCCTTCACGCCGAAGGTCACGAAGGTGGACGCCGAAAACGGCTCCGCCTACCTGGGCGTCTTCACACAGGAGAAAACACCGCTGGAGAAGCTCTTCGAGGGAGAAAAGCTCTTCCTTTCGCCCGACCCGGCCGGCGGTCTGAAACGGCTTCCGGGCCAGATCCTTGCCCAGGAAGTCCTCCAGGCGTGGCGCGAAGGCCGCCGGGGAAAAGAACTAACCGCCGCGGCGAGGAAAGCCCTCGAGGACATGAACCTCGCCGAAAAATTGGAAGCCGATGACGCCGCCGTCGAGCCCTCTTTGGACGACACCTTCCGGCTGACCCTGACGCTCTCCGCGCCCGGGAAACCGGAGGCCGATCCCGTGCGGACCACCGTCATTTTGGACGGGCAAGGCCGCATCCAATCGGACAAGGCGGCGACGGAGCGCGGGTCCCTGTGGAGGCGGATTTTTCGATTGGGATCCACCTTGGAACAGCGGCTGAGGCGGGAGGGCGGTTTCCGGGAGAAACACCCGGCGCTTTACGCGATCTATACGGTTTTCGGCGTGAACTGGGAATCCGTTTTTCTGGCTCCGGTCCTGGCGGCGGCCGTTTTCGTTCCCGGCCCTTGGA
>JACQPF010000001.1 GCA_016207625.1 Elusimicrobiota bacterium
GCTCCGCGTTCGATGAGGTCACGTCGTTCGCACTTGAAGGGATGCTGGGCACGCAGGTTGTTTCCGCCGCCGGCGAGAAGAAAGACTGTTTGCTCTTGCACGAGACCTGGACCGCCGACTTCGCAGATGCCTACAACGTTTTTGGCCAGCAGCAACATTACCGGGAAATCTTGACCCGGACCTATGGAGCGGACACTGTGGGGGGAAGCCGGACCGTGGACCGGGAGTGGAAGGCGGGTGTTTTTAATCAAGACGGCGCGCGGCTCGGGACGGGCTACAACGGTGTCGGGCAATTGGCCGATTCCGTGGAAACGTCCCATGTCACCGTCCCTGACGTTTACCAGGGGGATAACACGAAGATCTGGGGCGCCAAGGCTTTCGACAGCCAAGGCCGCGTTGTCCACTATGAAGAAAAAACAAACGCCACCCATGTGGCGCTGGATTGGGATCCCGAAGTTTTTTCGGAGGAGGCGACCAAGATATGGAAGGGGGCATACGACGACGCTCAGGCCGGGCTCCTGAACTCATTTGAGGAGGAAAATTTCCGTAAGGCGTGGAACGGCTCCAACCAACTGGTCATCGATACAGCATCGGACCCAGCGGACCATTCCAAGCTCAAGCGATCCAATATGGGGTACACGCCCGAAGGATTCCTCCTGTCCTACGACGAATCAGGCTATAACACATCCTCCGGCAATTTCTCCCGCAAATGGTCGGCCGTCATCCCGTTGGACCCCCGCGGCCGGGCCCTGGAATACACGGAGGACGGTTTCTCCGAGTCCGGCGGGGTGAACAAGTTCACCCGGTCCAACATCGAATACAACGATGACGGCTTCATGACCGCCTACCACGACGAGGGCGTGGTGGGGAACCAATACGTCCGCAAGGACTGGGGGACGGCAGCTGGCCCTGCGGCTCCGGTCTTCGACGTCCTGGGTCGCTTGAAGTCTTGGGAAGAAGCCGGCTGGACGGACGCCGGTAAATACGAGCGGGCGCAATCGGGCATCGCTTACAATGGCCTCTCCCAAACCGTCGCCTACACGGAGACCGGCGCCAGTACTCATGGGACTTACACCAAGCTGTGGTCCAATGGTGTTTATGGATTGAAAGAGAACATGCTCTCCTACCATCAAAAAACTACCGACGGCTTCGGCAAGACCACCGAGAGTGACTGGACCGCCGTCCTGGGCTACAACAGCAAGGGACAACTCCTGGGTTACCATGAGGAGGGGACTGAATCGGACGGCGCTGTCCAGACCCACAGTTTTAAGACCGACTGGGCCGCCAAGTCCTACAACAGCCTGGGTCAGCAGGAACACTTCACCAGCCTCACGGAGAAGAAAACCGTGGACGGGCTGGACATCACAGTCACGGACCGGGAATGGAGCCACGGCGCCTATCATGCGGACGGGCGCCTCAAAGGCTACCGCGATACGGTCAAGACCAGTCGCACCGTTGACACCAACGCCGACGGCCAGCTGAACGGCCTGGATACGCCCAAAGAATCCGTCAGCACCACGGTCCGCGCGAACACCCGCTATTACACCCAGGCCGATGAAACCGCCATCGCCCAGCACATCCGGGGCATGACCAAGGGCTATGAGGAACTCCAGATCGCCTCCACCGCCTCGGAGAAGCCGGTCCAGATTGTGGTGGACGGCATGGCCTACGACACGGCGGACGGCCGGCTGTTGGACAGCCTCACCGTGTCGGCCGAGGAAAATTTGGTTTCAGGCATTATCCGCCGGCTTCGAGATTGGGTGGCGGCTCTCACCAACACCACCACTATAGTGGATCTGACCACATCGCTTTTGACGTTGGGCCTGGCCTCGCTCCTTGCTTTCGGCAAGGACGCCTTGGCCGGCGCCAAGGCATGGCTCACCGCCGAAGCGACGGATCTCACGGTGGAGGAAAAAGGCCACCTGGAAAGCTTCCTGGACATCCTCGCTCAGATCTTCACTTGGCCTTTGGCGATTCCCTCCCTGATGGCCAAGGTCACGGCTTATCTCGCTTCCCCCGGCCAAACCCTGGCGCGCCTCACAAACGCCGTCACCACCAAACTCACCGGCGTTCCCTTCTTCAACCTGCCCACGGTGCCCGAGGCCAACACCGCCTACAGCTACCTGAAACCCTTTGACTTCACGGCCACCGTCACCCAAAAGACCAACGTCCAATACGACACCCGCAACCGGCCCGTCACCTGGAAGGAAGTCACCCGCTCCTCCGCCGCCAAGGAGAAGATCGTCACCTCCGACGTCCGGGTGACCTACGAGGGGGACACCCAACGCCAAGCCACCTATGAAGCCCGGACCCACGAAACCGGCAAGGACGAAGCCAACCGAACGCTGGACAAGATTTCCCATATTTTCCGAACGGACTACCAATACGATCCCCAGGACCAAGCCAAGGCCTATAAGGAGTTGATCTTTGAAGGTGACGCCTTGACCCTCAACGACATCTCCACTCCTTGGACGCCCCTTTCCCCCACGGCCAAGGCCCAGGTCCTCCATGATATCCTCGACGACAACACCAAAGTCAAGGAAATCCTCTTCATTAACGATTACAAGAACGTCCGCTACAACTCCGCCGGCCAAATGACGGACTACGACCTCACCAGCCACAAGCGGGGCCTCATGCTGGGGGACCTGACGGAACTCTCCGGCGCCTTGGAATCCTTTAACAACCTCTCGGAACTGGTCACCCGTCAAGAGACTCAGGTGGGGACGGCGGAAACGGATCGCCTCGCGGCCAAATCCGTCTGGGACACGGTCCGCGCCGCAGCCGAAACAGAATTCGCCGTCACCTTCGCCGACCCTGATAACGTGGACGCCGTCATCAACACGGTCGCCGCCC
>JACQPF010000123.1 GCA_016207625.1 Elusimicrobiota bacterium
CCTCTGACTACGACAAAGAAAAGCTCCAAGAGCGGCTGGCGAAACTCGTCGGCGGCGTGGCGGTCATCAATGTGGGCGCTGCGACCGAAACCGAGATGAAAGCCCGGAAATACAAGGTGGAAGACGCTATGCATGCCACCCGAGCGGGCGTTGAGGAAGGCATCATTGCGGGCGGCGGCGTGCCGTTGCTCCGGGCCCAAAAGGCCCTGGAGGGGCTCAAAGGCGACGACGCGGACGAGCAGACCGGCATCAGAATCGTCAGCCGGGTCCTTGAAGACCCCATCCGCACCATCGCGGAAAACGCCGGTTCCGACGGCTCCATCGTGGTGGATAAGGTCCGCAGCTCGAACGACGTCAACTTCGGTTACAACGCCGAATCCGGCGAATACGGCGACCTCGTGAAAATGGGCGTCGTGGATCCTGTGAAGGTGACCCGCTCGGCCCTGCAGAACGCGGCCAGCATCGCGGGCCTCCTGCTCACCACCGAAGTCCTCGTCACCGACATCCCCGAGAAAAAACAGCAGGCGCCAGCCATGCCTGGGGGAATGGGAGGCGGCGAATTCTAGCCGACTTCCACGCGCGTTCAGCGCGCCCCAGGTCCTTTCGCTCAGCGAAAGGGCTAACGGGAATGGGAGGCGGCGAGTTCTAAGCGGACTCACGCATCGTTCATAGCTAAAAATCAACACAAAAGAGGGTCTCCCTTTATGGGAGGCCCTCTTTTTGTACGGGTAAATCGCTTGACTTGTTAATTAAAAGACGCTATTTAGTAAATAATTAAAGGGAGGGTCCAACTCATGATGAAAAAATTCAGTGCAGGTGTTTTTGTTGGCCTGCTTGCTATTTCCACTTGGCCGGTGGATGCGTCGGCGCAAGGCATGGAAGACGAAGCTCTCTTTTTCGGAGAAATCCCGGTGGTCGTCACCGCCTCACGCAAGCCTCAATTGATCACGCAAGCTCCCGCCACCGCCTATGTGTTGACCCAGGAAGACATCAAAGCCTCCGGCGTCCAAACGCTTTGGGACGCTCTCCGGCAAGTTCCCGGCGTAGAGGTGCTGAACACTAGGACGTTCGCCGGGGATGTCAGTATCCGCGGCTTGAACCAGGCCCTCAGCAACCACACGCTCGTCCTCCTGGACGGCCGGACCCTGCTGACCAGTTTTTTCAACACCTTGACCTGGGAGGCGATTCCCGTTTCCCTGGAAGAAATCGACCGGATCGAAGTCGTTGAAGGCCCCGCTTCCGCCCTCTATGGCGCGAACGCGGTGACGGGGGTCATCAACATCATCACGAAAAGGCCCGATCAGCTCAAAGGCGGAGTGGCCAGCTACACGGGCGGCGAAAGGAAAACCCATTTCGGCAGCGCCGTCTACGGCGACCAAACGGAGAAATTGGGTTACAAGACGGGTCTGGACTGGAGGTCCACGTACCGTTTTTCAGACGCCGACCTCCGCGCATCGGACGTGAGCAAAGCCCATGCCCTGATGAGCTATCGCCTGGGCGAAAAGACGGACCTGAGCGTTTCGGGCGGCTTGGCCAACAACAACACCCAGCTCTCCGCCGGCGGCGTCGGCACGATGACGATTGACGGGCCGTCGGGTTTCCTGCGGACGGATTTGCTGTCCGGCCCGACCAAGCTTCGCGCGTTTTGGAACTATGGCAACCGGGACTTGAGAGACTTCCTGCTCTTCGGCCAGCCCTCCATCGTTGAAAACACGTTGGACGTGAATCTGGAACAGGCTTTGCCTGTTTTTTGCTCAAACGAGGTGGTGGTGGGAGCCAACTACCGCAGGAACACCGTCGAATCCATTATTTTCGATTCCAAGAAGCGCGGCCAGGACCTCTGGGCCCTGTTCTTCGACGACCAATGGAAACCCGCCGACAAATGGACCATCGCTTTGAGCGGCCGGTTCGACCGCCATCCCCTCACGAATGATCTCTTTTCGCCTCGGGGCAGCGTGATTTTCACTCCCGTCCGTTCCCAAACGTTCCGGTTCTCGGCCGGGAGCGCGTTCAAGTATCCGACCTTGCTGGAAAACTATCTCCTGATCACGCCCATCCTCCCCAACCCGGGAGCCCCGCCCCTCACGAATCCGCCCTTCACGTTCACGATGTTCACCAACCGGGGCAGCAAATCCCTCTTGCCGGAGCGCATGACGATGACCGAACTGTCTCACCAGGGCACCTTCGGCCGGTGGAAGACCACGACGGCGCTTTTCGCGTATGACGTGAAAGACATCATCGATCGAAGCCCGGTCGTGATCACTTCGGCCGTGCCGCCATTCATCAGCGGGAACGCCTCGTTCCAAAACCGGGGCCACAGCCACGCGTTGGGCGGTGAGTTCGGCGCGGAGGTGCTCATCAGCCGCCGGCTCACCTCCTTCGCGAATTACTCGTACCACAGCTTCGACGACGAGTATGAATCCGACAGCGCCGGCGCCCTCTCTTCGCCCAAGCACAAGGTGAACGGCGGCGTACGCCTGAAAACGGGCGGCCTCACCTCAGGCCTCTGGGTCCACTGGGTGGACAAAACTTTTTGGAACGCCAACCAAACGGGTTTGGCGGTGCAGCGCGTGAAAGTGGACGACTACACGCTCGTGAACGCCCACGTCGGTTACGCCTTCCAGAAGCGCCTGAAAGGGTGGGAAGCGGCCGTCGACGCGTTCAACATCGGCAACAAGAGGCACGATGAGGTCTTGCCCGCGGTGAGCATATTTCAGCCGGGCCAAAACGGAGAAATCGTCGGTTCCCGCGTGACGGGAACTGTGTCTTATAAATTCTGATTCACATTTACAAGGAGGACGGAATGTTCCAAGGAATCACGATCGGCGTGTTGGATCCCTTTCAAAGGCTGATGGGGCTTTTACCGGCGGTCGCGTTGGCTCTGGTCCTGCTTTTGGCGGGCCTGGTGCTGGCGCGGGTCCTGAGGGCGTTGGTGGAAAAGGTGCTGGCCTACGTGAAGCTGGACGAATACACGGACAAGGTGGGCCTCAACGAGATCCTGCTCCGGCTCGGGCTGGGGCGCTCGCCCGCGTTCATCATCGGGTTCCTCGTGTATTGGCTGATCGTGCTGATGGCGCTCGTGGCGGCGGCCAACGCCGTGCAATTGACGGTGGTGAGCGAACTTTTGGAGAGGTTCGTCCTCTTCATCCCGCAACTCTTGGGGGCCATCCTCGTCATGGCGGGCGGTTTCATCCTGGGCCATTTCTTGGGAGAGATCGTGCTCAACGCGGCCAAGGCCAACGACCTGCCGGGCGCGGGCACGCTGTCCAAGATGACGCGCATGACGGTCGTGGTCTTCGCGGCCGTGATCGCTCTGGAGAAGCTGGGTCTGGACACGGCCATCATCCGCTCCTCCTTCCAAATCATCCTCGGTACGGTCGGCCTGGCCGCGGCCATCGCTTTCGGGTTGGGCGGCCGCGACGCGGCGGCGGACCTCCTCCGGGATTGGCGCAGCCGCTTTCACAAATAAGGAACGAGCTCAAAACCCGCCAGCGGGAACTTCCCTTCGGCAGCCACGGCCCGCCCTCCGGCCTAGGTGCCTACGGGAAGTCCCCGCCGTCGTGTTTTGAGCTCGTCAATGATTATTCAATACGAATTCGAAAGGGGAGGGATTCCCGATGCCGGGGAATTCCTCCCTTTTTCTATGGAATTGGAAATATTACAATGATGCGGGTCGGAGGTTCTTGAGGATCTCGGCTGTGGAGCGGGACCGGTTGAGCGTGTAGAAATGGATTCCCGGGGCGCCCTGGCGCAAGAGGTCTTCGCATTGGCGCGTGGCGTGATCGATGCCCGCTTGGACCACCGCGTCGGAGTTGTCTTGGACGGGTTCCAGCCGCTCGAGGAGGCTGGGCGGAATTTTAGCCCCGCACCCCGAGCTGAACCGTTTGATCTGGTTGACGTTCGTGATGGGCATGATGCCGGGGATGATCGGGATGGAGACGCCCATCGCCCGGGCCCGTTCCACGAAGGAGAAGTAGTCGGCGTTGTCGAAGAAAAGCTGGGTGATGACGAAGTCGGCGCCGGTGTCCACCTTGTGTTTCAAGTTCTCGAGGTCTTTCTTTTTGTCGGCGCACTCCACGTGGCCTTCGGGATAGCCCGCCACTCCGACGCAGAAGGTCCATCCGCGCCGGATGTGGGTCACGAGCTCGTCGGCGTGACGGAACCCGTCGGGGTGAGGCACGAACCGGGTCTCCCCCCGGGGCGGATCGCCGCGCAGGGCCAGGATGTTCTCAATCCCGCGCCGAGCGAACTCATTTAAGATGGCGCCGAGCTCTTCTTGGGAAGCGCCCACGCAGGTCAGGTGCGCCATGCTCTCCACGTTCAGCTGGTTCTTGATGGCGCAAACGATATCGATGGTTTTCCGGCGGGTGCTGCCCCCCGCGCCCCATGTGACCGAGATGAAAGTGGGGTTCAAAGTCTTCAAGGATTCAGCGGTTTTCAGCAGCTGATCCACGTCCTCGTCCGATTTGGGCGGGAAAAATTCGAAGGAAAAGGATTTCTTGTGATTCTTCAGCAAATGGGCGATCCGCATGAAGGGAGTTTACAAAAAACATTGGAAGAAAGGAACGGGAGACGGCCATGGACCTGAAAGGGAAAGCGGCCCTCATCACGGGCGGAGCGCGCATGGGGGGGGTCCTGGCCCGGGAACTGGCCAGGCGAGGCTGTCATGTGGCGTTGACCTATCACCGTTCAAAAGCCGGCGCGGAGGCCGCGGCGGAGTCGGTGAGGATCCTGGGAGGGAAGGCCGTCGCCTTGGCCGCCGATGTGCGCGCTGTGGGGGCGCCCCGGCGGGTGGTTTCCCGGGTGCGGAAAACGTTCGGGAGGCTGGACATCCTCGTGAATATGGCCTCCGTTTATTTGGAGACGCCTTTGCAAAATCTCTCTCCCTCCGCGCCGCGGCGCGCCGATCCCTGGAGGGAAAGCCTGGACGTGGACCTGGGAAGCGCCTACCGTTTCTCCCTGGCCGCGGCCCCGGTGATGCGGAAAACGGGAGGGGGACGCATCGTCAATTTCTCCGATTGGCTGGCCGTGAGCGGCCGGCCGCGCTACAAGGCCCGCCTGCCCTATTACGTCGCCAAAACGGGCGTGAAAGGATTGACGGAAGCCATGGCGCTGGAACTGGCGCCGGACATCCTGGTGAACGCCGTCGCCCCGGGCCCCATCCTGCCGCCGGCCGGCCTCACTTCGGCGGAGAACGAAGAGGTGATCCGGGCCACGCCCTTAAAACGCTGGGGGGGCGCCGATGAGGTGGCCAAGGCGGTCCTCTTCCTCGTCGAGTCCGACTTCGTGACGGGGGAATGCCTGCGCGTGGACGGAGGGAGGCACCTCTTATGAAGAAAAAATCGCGGGATTCCCGTTTGAGCATTGAAGAGCAAAACCCGTCAATGAAAATGTGGGGCTATCTGTCGGGCGGCGCGCTGATCGTTTTGGGCTTGATCGTTCTTTCCATCGCGCTGGGTTTGGCTCTTCGCACGTCTTCGCGAGGCATTCGACGGATGGCGTTCCCGGGCCCTTTGAAAGTGAACATGAGGATGGCGGGCGTTTACATCGGCTTGTTCCAGGCGGCGGGAAAAGACCCTCTGCCCGTGAACGGCCTGGCGCAAATAAGTTTCGGGATGTTCGACGAAAACGGAGGCCCCGTCCTTTTGGAGAGGTCGCCCGCTCCGCAAATGATCAAGCTCGGAACGAAAACCGGCGTGGTGCTTTTCCAATGCGAGGTCCCCGCTCCGGGGCCCTACAGCTTCCGCACGGGCCTCGCCGGGGATTTCCCGGCCCCTCGCGGGGAAATCCTCCTCATCCATGAGTCGGTGGGCCACAACCGGGCCGATATGGCGGCGGGGGTGATGTTCTGTCTGTTCCTGGCCGGTTTCGGGATCTACATCCTGCTGAGGACGAACCGAAAAGCGGGAAAGCCGAACGGATGAACCGCCTGACCTCCGCTTTTCTTTGGCCGCTCCGCGCGGTTTTTCATCGGAGGCAGGCCGAAGAGCATTGGGCCGAAACCGACCAGAACCTGCGCTCTTTGATCGAGGTGTCGCCGCTGGCCATCGTGGTGCTGGACGAAAAGGGGCGCGTCACCGCCTGGAATCCGGCTGCGGAACGGATCTTCGGCTGGTCGGAACAGGAAATCCTCGGCCGTCGCCTGCCCATCATCCCCGACGGGAAAGAGGCGGAGTTCCAGGAGCTGCTGGGGGCGGCGATGCGGGGCCTGCCTCCCAAGGGCATCGAGCTGCGCCGCCAAAGGAAAGACGGGGTCCTGGTCGACGTGTGCCTCTGGACGGCCGTCTTGAAAGACGCCGGGAAGATCCGGAGCGCGGTGGGCATCCTGTCCGACATCACGGAGCGCAAGCGTGCGGAAGAAGCCATGAGGCGTTCCCGCGAGCAGATGCGCGCCCTGGCCGCGCGTTTGGAGTCGGTGCGGGAGGAAGAGCGGGTGCGGATCGCCCGGGAGATCCACGACGAGCTCGGCCAGAGCCTCACCGGCTTGAAAATGGATTTGGTGTGGCTAGAGAAGCGCCTGATGAAGCCTCAAGAGAATTTGGCGGAACGGGTCCAGGGAATGCAGCGCCTGACGGATGAGACGATTCAAGCCGTGCGCAAGATCTCCTCGGAGCTGCGGCCCGGGGTTTTGGATGACCTGGGGTTGTGGGCGGCGATCGAATGGCAGGCGAAGGACTTCGAGAAGCGCACGGGAATCCGATGCGCGCTTCGTTCGGAGGAAAACATCGCTTCGCTGAGCGGTGAACGTTCCACCGCGGTGTTCCGGATTTTCCAAGAGGCTTTGACGAACGCGGCCCGTCACTCGGGGGCCACGGCGGTGAACGTCGTCTTGAAGGGAGAAAACCATCACGTGGTCCTGGACATCCATGACAACGGGAAAGGGATCACCGAGACCGAGGCGTCCGCTCCCCGCTCTTTCGGCCTGCTGGGCATGCGCGAGCGCGCGGCGCTTTTGGGAGGCGAGGTGCGGATCCAGGGCGAACCTGGGGAAGGCACCCGCGTCGTCATGCGCATGCCCGTCGGAGAAGGCCCTCGTGGGGGGAACGGGAAATGATCAAAGTCTTGATTGCGGATGACCACGCCATCGTGCGGAGAGGGTTGAAGCAGATCTTGGCGGAGGACCCGGGCGTTTCCGTGTTCGGGGAAGCGTCCAACGCCGCCGAAACGCTGGAGAAGGTCCGGCAAGAAACTTGGGACGTTCTCATCCTCGACATCACCCTGCCCGACGCCAGCGGGTTGGATGTCCTGAAGCAGTTGAAATGCGAGAAACCGAAGCTTCCCGTCCTGGTCCTCAGCATGCACTCGGAGGACCAATACGCCGTCCGGGTCCTCAAGGCGGGCGCCTCCGGCTTCATGAACAAAGAGAGCGCGCCCGAGCAACTGCTGGAAGCGATCAAGAAAGTATTGAAAGGCGGAAAGTACGTCAGTCCCACGCTGGCCGAGAAACTCGCCAGCGAGCTGGGCGGCGAGTCTTCCGCGCTTCCCCACATGATATTGTCGGACCGGGAATACCATGTCCTCTGCCGCATCGCCTCTGGGAAAACCGTCATGGAAATCGCCCAGGAAATGTCCCTCAGCGTCAAAACCATCAGTACCTATCGCGCCCGCATCCTTGAGAAAATGTCCATGAAAACGAACGCGGAATTGACCCGGTACGCCCTCCAAAACAAGCTCGTGCTCTAGACGCTGTTTGTAGGACAAACACCCACATCGCATCTATCTAAAATCCTACACCAAATAAAGGCTTATGCTGATGGCAGGGGTTGGGATAAAACCTTATCCTCAATCAATCGATTTGTAACATTTGACGCGCGCGATCGGAGAAAACGGGCGGATGCCATTCTTAAATATCAACGACCTCATCGCCGCACAGAGGCTTGCGATGGCCGAATGGACCGGCGCACGCATCCGTCTCCTCACGGACCTGGATCCGAAACTGGGGTATATCCGGGCCGATCGGGATCAAATAGGGCGAGTCCTGGAGTGCCTCGTCAAGAACGCCCGCGACTCCATGCCGTCGGGGGGAGAGCTGACGATCGAAACGGCCAACGTCAACGGCAACGAAATCTCTTCTCTCGTGCACAAGAAGCGGATCCCCGGTTCCTTCGTCATGCTGGCGGTACGGGACACCGGGCGGGGAGTGGACTTGGACGCGCCCGCTTGCCTGTTGGAGCCCATCTACACCGCGGCGTCCTCGGGACAAGACCGGCAGGCCTGTTTGTCCGTCGTCGACACGATCGTCAAGCAGAGCGGAGGCCACATCGCGGTCTTGATCGAGCCGGGCCGCGGAACCACGATCAAAGCCTATCTCCCGCGTTTCCAGAAATCCCAAGAGCTGGCGGACTCTTCGAAGGCCGCCCTCGTTTTGCCGGGCGGGTTCGAAACCATTCTCCTCGTCGAGGATGAGCTTGTGGTGAGGAGCATCAGCAGCCGGGTCCTGCGGGATTGCGGCTACACGGTCTTCGCCGCCGGCCACAGCGAAGAAGCCCTCGACATCGTCCGGCGGCACCGGGGGCCGATTCACTTGCTGCTGACGGACGTCGTGATGCCGAAGATGGGCGGGCGCGAGTTGGCGGATCAATTGACGCGGGCCCGGCCCGGGACGCGCGTGCTGTATATGTCCGGCTATCCGAGCTCGGAAGTGATGGACCGAGGGATTTTGAACCCGGACGACGTCCCCTACCTCGCCAAGCCGTTCACATTGGAGTCCCTGGCCTACAAAGTGAGGGAAGTGCTCGACATCCCGGAGAATTGATCTTTTCCCGCCGGGGAATTCGGCTTGCGGCCGCCTTCTCCCCCATGCTACAATAAAAGTCCGTCGAGTTTTTCATTTATGGAAAGGTGGCCGAGTTGGCTTAAGGCGGCGGTTTGCTAAACCGCAGAATATAGACGGAAGAGTGTCTGTTTTTCCACCAAGTTCACACCAAGGAAGCCCCGGAACGGGCTTTTTTTTATTCCTACTCGGGCATCTCCTGGTCGGCCCTCCGCATCTCTTCCTGGCTTTCTTGGTCGTCAACGTGGCAGTAGATCTCCGTCGTCTGGATGTTTTGATGCCCCATCCATTTTTTAATTGTTTTCAACCGCACGCCCTTACGATGCATTCGCGTGCAGAAGGTGTGGCGCAATGTATGGATGGTGGCCCCCTTGATTTCGGCCGTCTTAAAAAGGGCCGTGAAGTGCTTTTCCATCGTCCTCCAGTGCCAAATACCATTGGGCCCTGGGATGAGCGGATCTTTTGGCGCGCCAGAGCGCTTCAATGCAATCGTAAGGGCCGCTCGTAGCCGACGGGTGAGCGGAATGTCCCTGATTAAATAGTTTTTGGTGGACCAATCTTCGCCTTCCCAAGGCGTGACCGCCAAAGCGTTGCGGGGCAACTCCACCCATTTGCGCCGGGCGTGGCAGGCCTCTTCAAGGCGGAGCCCGGCGTCAAGGAACAGGAGCGCGAAAAGCCACTCGCCACTGTCCCGGGCAGATGCCGCTTTCAGCAAGTCTTCCTCTTCTTTTAAATTTAAGAACCGTTCTCGCCTTTGAGCCGCTCGCGGTTGCGGATATTGAAGGACTGGGTTGTCGAGGCGATACTTCCATTCAATGCTCATCTCGAACGCAGCCCGAAGCCTGGCATATTCTCCACGCAAGGTCCCAGCCATGGCGCCTTCGACTTTCCTTTTCTCGAAATAAGTCTGTATTTCCTGGTAGGAGATGTCCGTCACTTTTGCAAAAGCCATCTTCATGTAATTGAACTTGGCCTCGGGATTTTTTAAAAGTTCATTCATGGAGAGCTGATGTTTTAGGCACTCAGGCCGAAGCACGCGCACGAAGTTCTTGAGAGTGCCGATGTCGCGGAGGTGTGTTTTCAGCTTCTTGGCCTTGGAGTGCCGAACGAGATCGGCGACGAAATCGCCCCATGTCTTCCGATCGTTGTGGAGGCCCAGACCGCGGCGCTCACGGTCATAATCAAAGTTTGTTTTGTAGGTTTTAAAGGTCTCCGGATTTTTGCTGACCGGGATCTCTTTTGATACCCAAAGATGGCGCGGGTTCGTTTTGTAGTGCGGAGGGAGAGCCGGGTTGAATTTTGGGTTTGCAACCTTGACCTTATAGGTCAGATAAATTTTGTTTCCGTGGTAGCGTTTCCCAGACACGGTTTTAAGCCCGGTTTGGTTTTGGGAGCTTGGGCGTCAACTTAGCACAAAGGCCGGCTGAAAGACGGCCGTCTGGACCTGCCGTCATGGTGATGCCGGCGGGAAATTCCTTTTTTGCTTTTTCGAGCAGGAGCTTCTGCAATTTCTCGGCTTGAATGGCGGCCAGGATAACCTGCGTGGACCTGTTGTTGTGTTGTGGGCCCAGAGATTCAAGATCCAAGCGCAGCTCGTAGGTGTATTTGAGGCGCACGGTCAATTGTGCAAACGCATCGCGGATTTTATCGTCCAGGGCTTCTTGACGTTGAAGCTTATGCTTTTTCAAAAGGACATCCTAGTTGCATTTAAAATATCGCCACTTGGTCTGGTCCGACGAAAACCGGGAAAACAAAATCAAACCGGTCTCACCTTGCTTTACCTGGAAGTCGATGTTGCCCTCGGCCATCCCTCCCGTGTAAAGGTCTCCGTCCGGGAATTTCCCAGGCAACACATTGGAGGTGTCAAAGCTCTTGTATTCAACATTCTCTGAGCCGACAAGCCGAAGGTTCAGGTCTGGCCATGGGTTCGATGGGCTTTGCGCAGAGGCGTTAGAAATCTTCACCTTGACCATTATATATTTGTATCCGCTGGCCGGCGCCGTGTTGTAGATGTTCTCGGCTTGGATCGCGGGCCATGCGTCGGAATCGTATCCCGTGATTGTTATCGTCCAGCCTTCCGGGATGGTCAACGACTGACCGTAGAGTAGCGGATTTTCCTTGCTCTCCCCCGGGGCGCTGGCCTGGGTGATGTTCGTGCCTGTCAGCTGATCGACTTTGTTTTCTTCTTTTTTTGAGCATCCAAAAAACAAAAGCATGGACAGCATCAGTGCGCGGCGCATTGGTGTCTCCTAAATAAATTTTTGAAATTTTCCTATTACAACACCCACAATATGAAAATTCTCCGGGTCCTTAATAGGAATGCACCCATGTTTTTTGTTGTCCGGACGTAACTCGATATGCTTTTCAAGCGGAAAGTAACGCTTCATTGTGAACTCGCCATCCAGCTGCGCGACAACAACGTCCTCTGAATTCGCCCATTCTTGCTTTCGGACAACGACAATGTCGCCATGTTTTATAGCAGGCTCCATGCAATCATTCCGAACGCGGAGCGCAAAAACAGTCCCGGGCTGAACAGCCAAAAACGGGAGGTATTCGTCTGGCGTGACTTCAAAAGACATTCTAAAACGATCAGCGGAAACAACCCCAACAATTGGTATTCGGCTGGTTTCCATCGGGAGCAATGAAACATCTGATTTGATGCCCGGATAATATTTACGATGGCCTTGTTTTAAACAATCCATTAACTCGTCGATGGAGATGTCGAGTATTTTAGACAGCCTCATTCGCATGTCTTCGCCTGGCATTAGCGTGCCAGTCGCCCATCGCGAAACGGTTCCACGATCAACCTCGGCTTTCGCCGCCAGTTTTGTTTGAGCGCCCTTCAAGATACCGCCATTCCATTTACGAAGAAGGTCATTGAATGTCATATCTCGACGGTAGAAACCCTTTCAAAAAAGGTATTGACAGATTGCGCAACATGTGTTAACATGATGGCATAGTAACACACATATGCCCGATCCCACAGAACGGGCGACCCTGACAGATCGCCCCGATTTTAGCAGTTTTTTCAAGCGCTTTACCGGAGAATAAAAATGAAACCAAACCCACAAATAAAAGAGGCCCGACATGAAGCCCTTCAATAACATTGACGGGCTTTTTCCATTTATGCGGGCTTGTGGGGCGGCAGAAATGTCGCTGATCGGTAACCAATCCGGTCGGCCCGCACTTTTTGAAGGAGCAATCGCCAACGGCCTGCGTGGGACGGGCTTGGCGGTTGCTCCTTCTTTTTTGCTCATACCACATCTTACCCGGAGTGCTCGATGAAAGCCAGTCCTGAAATTCACGAACTTCCCAGAATGGAGTCCACGAGAAATCCCGAAGTCGGGCTTTTTTTTGCCAAAAAAGTCGTGGATTCACGACGCCATGGGTATAAAGGTGGACGCAAATTGCCGAGCGCAGAACGGTTCGAGGCATGGCGCGAGATCGAGGGTATTTCACTTGGCGAGATGGAAAACAGGATGCAAAAGAAAGCTCGTGAATCCACGAGCAAACGCAAAGACGGCGTAATCGTGAATTTCCCTGACGGGTTCCTCTTGCGCTACCTCCAAGAGCTTGAATATGGACGCTTCAAATCGCCGACATGGTTCATTTTGCTCCTTGTGGAGACGTTCGGAGTCAATATGGTCTGGTGGCTTTTTTACGATGGCTGGCCGGATGGAGCTGGGCGATGATCTCCCTCGCTTACGTTGAGATCCTCAAGGATTATCCCGAGCATTTGGATTGGCCGCTCCTTGAAAAGATTTACAACCGCAGCCGCCGAACGCTCAAAAGATGGAGAGCCGAAGGAAAACTGAACCGCGTGGCCTTCATTTATTCGCCTGCCGGGGATCTTCAAGCTGTAAAGGCAACGGTGATCGAGGATCTGCAAAGAAGCCTCGAAGAGACTCAGAAAGATTTGACGCCACCGCAGATGCAGCAAGCATAGGAGGCTCCCGTGATTTTAACCAAATCAATCGTCGACAACATGAGGGAGCGCGGATGCTCAGACAAAGAGATTGCCTTCGCTGTTCACCATCTGACCGAATGGGGAAATTGCGTATTGCATCCGATCATTTACCAGGAAAAGAAAGCCGAAGCATGTGAGCAAATTTCAACGGAGCGGGAGATCTGTGCGGGCGGATCCAACGGGTTCATCACGAGGCTATTCAATGCAAAAAATCCAGGCGGGGCAGATCGTGGCCAGTCGGTTGAGTGACGCG
>JACQPF010000125.1 GCA_016207625.1 Elusimicrobiota bacterium
CCCCCGAACGGCACGGAGAACACCCCGTTCGTCACCGAAACGGTTTTGCTTTCCTCGTAGAGTTCGTAGGGGTTGTTCGTGCAATCCTCATCCCGGTCGCAGACTCGGAAGGTCATGGCGATGTCCCCGGTGAAGGGAGTACCGTCGTTTTCCAGTAGCTTCCCCTGGTAGCTGAGCTTATCGGGGGCCGCCGCCCAGAGGCCGGGCGTGGCTAAGGAAATTGAAAGGAGGATAGATAAAACTTTTCGCATATGGAATCTCCTTGTTGCTATAAAGATAATGCGATAAGCCATCTGTTTCAACTGTTTCAAATCTTTCATTGAGCTTTATCGTTTTCCTTTTTTTGTTTTAGAACCCGTTCAAGGCCTCGTTTGGCCTCTTCGTGGTTCGGGTTGATCTCAATGGCTTTCTGCCAGAGGGCCGTGGCCTTGTCTTTGTCGCCCAGGAGGTAGGCTTCCAACCCTTTCGTGTAGAAATCTTCCGACTGAGCTTTCTGGCTTTCCGTGATCTTAATTTTCACGCCTTCCAGCGCGTTCCGGGCGCCGGAGTGTTGAGGGTTGTAGTGGAGCGCCTTCTCGTAGCTCTGCTGCGCCTCGAACCAGTGACCGTCTTGGGCATTCTTATTCCCTTTCTCGAACGCTTCCTTGGAGAGGATATCGGCGGCGAGATATTTGTAGCGCAGGGCCTCGCCGTCTTCCGGAACCAGTTTGAGGAGCGCGTTGAATTCGATCAAAGCCGTTTCGTAGTCCTCCCGCTTGTAAGCGTCCATGGCTTTGGCGCGTTTTTGACCGGCCAATTTTTCCCGCTCGCTTTCCGCCTCCGCCTGTTTCGCTTGTTGTAGGATGACGACCACCCGCGCCATTTGCTCTTTGATTTCGGCGTTGTTCGGGTCCATCACCAGGGCTTTCTCGAGGAATTCCACGGCCCGCATATAGTTCCCCTCGGCCGCGTTGCGCATGCCGTTTTCATAGAACTCGCGCACCACGCTGCGGAACCGGTTGTTGATCCGCTCAATGTACGCCTTGGCTCCCACGTGTCCCGGCTGAAGGGCGAGGACGGCTTCAAACTCCTGGCGGGCGGGAATGAATTCATCTTTTTGGAAGTACTCCTCCCCTCGATGGAAGTGCTCTTCCAACTGGGCTTGGAGTTGCTCTTTCCTGGCCACGTCCTCCATCTCTTTGAATTCCCTCTCCACGCTCCGCATCAGCTTCCGTGACATGTCGTGCCACGGAGCGATGACCTGAATCTGCGCCGCCAGCACATAGGCGTCCACCAGATACCCCTGCGCGAAGCGTGTTTCAGCCCTCTTGAGGATTTCGTCGATCTGGGTGTGCACTTGCGTTTTGCGGTAGACGGGCCCGAATTTGAAGCCGATGCTGACTTTCGTGGTTTCGCCCAGTTCCCCGAAGGGGCTGTAAGCGTAATCCAGGTGGAGCCGTTCGTTGCCGAAGCTCACGCCGTAACTGAAGCCCTGAAGAGAGTCCGCATGCCCCATGTGGCCCGCCCGGAAGGCCAGGATGTCCCAAAGCCTGTAATCCAGCCCGAGGTTGAAGTAAAGCTTGTTGTCGTTGGGAGAAACGAAATCCATCGCCGCCACAAGCCCGTCGCCGAAAAACGGCATGGCGAAACCCAGTTTCATGGTCCGAGGCAGATCCGATTTGTCGGAAACGAATTTCAACCCGCTCCCGATGTTTTGGACGGCAAAGGCCGTGCGCAGGCGCCGGAACATGCCCTCTTTGGCCTCGTAAAGAAAACCGATGTCGGCCATCATGGCGGAGGCGGATTGGTTGCCCAGTTCCTTTTTCAAATATTTCGCGTTGATCCCGGCGTTCAGGGTTCCCAGGACCGGAACGGACCTCAAGGGTTTGCCCCACCCGAGGGAAACAAGGGTGTCCGAGGCGTCCAATTCCTGGGTGAAGACGCCGAACTCGTCATAACCGGTGATGTCGCCGAACCGGGTCAAGGCCAAACCGATGCCGAGAGTCCCCCGCCTTGGGGTGGGATGGGCGTAATAGAGGCCGTCCTGATCGATCCCCTGCACGAAGTTGTTGTGGGCGAAGGCCACGTCTCTTTGGTTGATGGCGGCCAAGGCGCCCGGGTTCCAATAGAGAGCGGTGGCGTCGTTCACGGCGGCCGTTTGGGACTCTCCCATGGACACGCCTCGGGCGCCGATCCCCGATTTCAGGAAATTGGCGGAGTTTGACCCGGGGCCTTTGGCATGGCAAACGGCGGCGAGGAGGACCATCGTTCCGGCCAAAAGGATATTGTTTTTCATCGTCCGCGCGTCCATGGCTATCTCACCACCATGAGCTTGCCGATTTTCTTCTGCTCATCGTTCTTGATGACGTAGATGAACACGTCCGAGCCCAGGGGATCGCCGTCCGAGTTGGTCACGTCCCAGCTCAAAGTGCCGTCCCCGTCGCTTTCATGCAGTTCTCTCACCAGCTCGCCGTTGGCTGTGTATATGCGGATGTTGGCCAGGCTGGAGAGGTTCGTGAACGTGATGAACCTGTGCCCTTTGGACGGCATGAAAGGCACGGGATAGGCGTAGGCCCCGGACAAATTCATCGACGGCGCCCCGATGACGCCGTAGACGCTGAAATGGCGCAGTTTGGCGGTGATGGTGTTGGCCGTTTTGTTCAGATCGCTGGAGGGCACCCGCACCCAAACCCCGGTTTCCTCGTTCAGCCAGGAAATCGCCAGGACTTCTTCCCGGATGGGCGGGTTGGAGC
>JACQPF010000126.1 GCA_016207625.1 Elusimicrobiota bacterium
GCGACGTGCTCAGCACCACCATGACTTACACGGGACAACTCGGCCTCGAAATCCTCATGAAGATCCTCAACATCCCCTACGGCGAAACCGATGCCGAACATCAGGACGCTTTGAAGGAATTGTGGGGCCGGCTGAACGGCGCCACGGTGATCATCAAAGACAAGGACAAAAATTTCAAGGCCGGCTATAAGATTGATTACAACAAAGATACCGGCATAGTCACTTTGACCGCCATAAAAGCCGACGGAAGCACGGACACGTCGAAAGGGAATAAAGGGGTGCTGGGCACTTTCAACATCAACCAGGTGTCCTGGGATTCCGCCACTCTCACGCTCGGCGCGGGGTCGGACGGGAAATCCATCCTGAATTTCTCGGCGAACATCTATGAAGACGGTAAAGTCAAGGCCACCTTTAATATCGGCCTGGCCACGGATGACGCCGGGAAGCAAATCATGAGCACCACGATCAACTACCGAGGCCAATACGCCTTGGACCTGTTGATGGAACTCATCGATGTTGACGACGTGGACGCCCTGTGGGGCCAGTTGAACGGAGCCGAGATCATTATCAACGGCGCGGACGGGGCCTATGCCGGCGGCTATCGCATCACCTACGACAGCGCCACCAAAACGGTAACGATCTTGGCGTTGAAGAGGGAGGAAACCGGTAAAGATAAGGACGGGAACCCCATTTATCAATACGTTGTGGACAAGTCGAAAGGCAAGAACGGGGTCTTGTCGACGTTTAAAACCAGCCAGGTCGACTGGTCCACGGCGATCTTGTCCGTGGGCAAGGACTCGGAAGGGAACGCCGTGCTCAGCTTCTCGGCGGACGTCCGGGACGCCTCGGGCAAGAAGTACGCGGTGTTTTCCGTCAGCCTCTCCACCGACGACGCCGGCGTGCAGACCTTGAGCACCGTCGTCGTGTTCAAGGGGGAATACGCGAAGAACCTGCTTTTGAAGATGCTGGGTGTGACCGAACAACAACTGGCCGCCACGCTGAACGGGGCCGTGATGACGGTGACCAAGAACGGTCAGGTGGTGGGGGCCTACAAGTACGTGGTGGACGATAAGGGGAACGTCACCGTGTTCAAGGTGAAAGAGGGCACGGACACCAGCGTCAAGGGGTGGGAGAAAGAAAACGTCTGGGAAGAAGTGAAGGGCGCCGCCTTCAACATTAACGAGATCGATTGGTCGACCGCCACATTGACCTTGGGCGTCACCAATGAAGGGAAGTCCGTGATGGGCTTCACCGCGGAAATCCGCCGGGGAGGAGCGAAGATCGGCACCCTGGGCGTCTCCTATGACGCCGACGGTAAAACGCTAAGCTACACCGTGACTTATGCGGGGCGATTGGGCCTTGAGATTTTGATGCGGATCCTCAACATCGATCCCGGCAGCGCGAATGCCATCCAGCAACTGGGCCAGGCCCTGAACGGCGCCGTCATGACAGTCGTCAAGAATGGAAAGGTGGTCGGGGCCTTCATGTTCGAGGTGAAGGGCGATAACGTCACCGTCAAAACCGCCAAGGTGGATGGAAACGGCAACCTGCTTGACGCCGGCGACCACGTCATCGATACCACCCAGGATGGTTGGCAGGACAAGGTGGTCTGGGAAGCCGTGGCAGACGGAAGCTTCAATCTCAGCGAGGTGAATTGGGACAGCGGTTCCCTCACGTTGGGCATCAGTTCCGATGGGAAAACCATCATGAACTACCAGGCCGACGTGCGGAAGGAAGGGGCCAGGATCGGCACTTTCGGAGTTTCCTACAATTCCGAAAGCGACGCGATCACCACCGCCGTCACCTACAAGGGTCAATTGGGTCTGGAGATCCTGATGAAGGTCCTCGGCATCGACTACGACAAGACGAAGCCCGAGCAAGCGATGAACAAACTGTGGGGTATGCTGAACGGCGCCGAAGTGATCATTAAGGACAAGGACGGGAACTTCAAGTCCGGCTATAAGATCGAATACAACAAAGAAACCGGCGAAGTCACCATGTGGGCGTTGATGAAGAAATCGGATGGGTCGGCAGGGTATGAAGTGGATAAGTCAAAGGGCAAAGACGGCAAACTGGACTCCTTCAACATCAGCCAGGTGGACTGGAGCTCCTCCGCCCTCACCCTCGGAGCGGGGTCGGACGGAAAGACCGTGATGACCTTTACGGCGGACATCGCCGGCGGAGGCGGCAAGGACAAAGCGACCTTCAATATTTCCCTTTCCACGGATGACTCCGGCAAGCAAACCCTAAGCACGGTCGTGACCTATAAAGGTGAATACGCCCTGACCCTCCTCATGCAATTGATCGGCGTCAACACCCAGGAAGAACTGTGGACCCAGCTCAACGGCGCCGAGATCATCATCAACGACAAAGACGGCAACTTCGCCGGCGGCTACCGTTTGACATACGACAGCGCCACCAAGACGGTTACCATTTACGCGTTGAAGAGGGAGCAAGTCGGCGAGAAGATAGCCGAGGATGGAAAGAAAGTGCCGATTTATGGTTACGTTGTGGACACATCAAAAGGCACCAAGGGCGTTCTGGGGACCTTCGGCACCAACCAGGTGGACTTGTCCACGGCGATCTTGACGGTGGGCAAAGACTCGGATGGGAAAGCCGTGCTCAGCTTCACGGCGGACATCCGGGACGTTTCGGGAAAGAAGATCGCGGCTTTGAGCGTGAGTTTGTCCACCGACGACCAGGGTAAACAAACGATCAGCACCGCCATCGTGCTCAAGGGAGAATATGCGAAGAAGATGCTCTTGACCATGCTTGACGTGGACGAAGCCGGCTTGGCGGACAAGCTGGACGATGCGGTGATGACGGTGACCAAGGACGGCAAGGTGGTGGGGGCCTATAAATACGAGGTGGATGACGAAGGGAACGTCACCGTGTTCAAAGTGAAAGCGGGCACGGACACGAGCGTCAAGGGCTGGGAAGGCAAGAAATCCAACTGGGAAAAGATCGAAGGCGCCTCTTTCAACATCAGCGAAATCGACTGGTCGAGCGCCAGCTTGACTTTGGGGGTGACCAACGAGGGGAACTCCGTAATGAGCTTCACCGCGGACATCCGGCGCGGAGGAGCCAAGATCGGCACCCTTGGGGTTTCTTATGACTCGGACGGCAAGACTCTGAGCTACACCGTCACCTACGCAGGGCGGCTGGGCCTAGAGATCTTAATGAGCATCCTCAATATCGATACCACAGATTGGGACGCCGCCAAAAAGCAATTGGCCCAATCCCTGAACGGCGCGGTGATGACCATCGCCAAGGATGGGAAAGTGACCGGCGCCTACAAGTTCGTCGTCACCGGCGACAACGTGCAGGTTTTCGCCGCCAAGGTGAACGCCGAAGGCAAACTGGTCGATGGAAGCGGCGCGGCCATCGACACCACCAAGGACAAATGGCAGGACAAGGTTGTTTGGGAAGAGGTGAAAGAGGGAAGCTTCAAGCTCAGCGATGTTGATTGGGACTCGGGTTCCCTCACCCTTGGCGTCAGCTCCGACGGGAAGACGCTTTTGAACTACAGCGCCAACATCGAGAAAAAGGGCGTGAAGATCGGCGCCTTCGGCGTTTCCTTCAACTCGGACAGCAAAGCCTTCAGCTACACCGTCAATTACGCCGGCGAGCTCGGGCGCAACATCCTCATGCAGATCCTGGGGATCAACCCGAATTTCGCAGGCGCGGAAGACCGGCTCTGGGAACGGTTGCACGAGGCCGACATCATCTTGAACGACAAAGACGGCAATTTCCTTGCGGGTTACCGCATCACCTATGACGGCAAAAGCAAAACGATCACCATTTCCGCCCTCAAGAAAGTGGGCGCGAAATACGAAATCGACACCACAAAACAAGCGTTCAATATGAGCGTGGCCCGGATCGATTGGTCCTCCGCCTCGCTCACCCTTGGCCGCAGTTCCGACGGCAAAACCCTCATGAACTTCAGCGTCGATGTCCGCAAGAACGTGTCCCTCACGTTCGGCCTTTCCACGGACGGCCAGGGCCGGCAATCCCTCTCGTCGGCCGTCGTCTTCAAGGGGAGCCTGGCCAAAGAGCGGCTCTTGATCATGCTGGGCGTGGACGAGCAAGGCCTGGCCGAAAAATTGAACGGCGCGGTGATGACGGTGGTGAAAGACGGCGAAATCATCGGCGCGTTCAAATACGTGGTCACGGGCGGCACGGTAAAAATTTACTCGGCCAAAGTTGACGCCGATGGAAAGCTCATCGATGCGAACGGGGTCCCCATCGACACCGCTGCCGCCGGCTGGGAGGCCGGCGTCCAATGGGAAGAAATGCCGGAGGGCGAATTCACGCTGGGCGAATTGGATTGGTCCACGGCGTCTCTTTCCCTCGGCGTCGGGGCCGAAGGCAAGTCCTTCATGAACTTCTCGGTGGACATCCGCCGGAACGGCGAGAAGATCGGCACGTTCTCCCTCTCGTATGACGCGGACAAGAAGACCTTGAGCACCACGGTCGCTTATGCCGGCCTCCGCGCGCGGAACATCTTCATGAAAATCCTCGGGATCGATCCCGCCTCGGAAAGCGCCGACCTCAAACTCGCCGAGAAGTTGAACGGCGCGGTGATGGTGGTGACCAAGGACAACAACATCGTCGGAGCTTATAAGTATCTTGTCGACGCCGCCGGGAACGTCA
>JACQPF010000127.1 GCA_016207625.1 Elusimicrobiota bacterium
TCCCTCACCAACGTGCATTTGCTGATGAACGCCTTGGCCTGGGAAGAGGCCATGGATTTCGAGGCGGTGGAGAAAGAAAGGCAGAAACTTGTGGAACAACTGGCCCGGGAACTCTCCCCGGAAGCCTTGGACGGCCTGGTGAGTGAAAGTCTCGCCTACCGGGTGGGGAAAGTGGGATACGGGGACTATTACCGATATCTGAGGGACCTGTGCCGGGAACAGGGAATAAGCTTAGAGGCTTTGGGTGCCTTAAGCTCATATATTCGGTATGTTTTATTGGCCGAACAGATTGAAAGAGAAGGGCTTCTGGGGGAATTGGCTCAATTGGAGGAAGCGGTCCGGAAGGTGCTGGCCAGGACCGCGGAGCAGAAACGGCTGGCGGAGGCCAACGAAAACCTTTTGGTCTTGGAGAAGCTCACCCGCCACGCCATGACGCCTGAGGACTTCGGCGCTTTTCAGAAGAACAGGTCCAGGGTCCTGGACATCGGTTCCGAGCTCAAGGACATCGATTCCCGATTGCCCTATTCGATCGTCTCCGTGCCGAAGGCCTTGCCCGCCGGGGTCCTGAAGCCCTATGAAGAGTTCTGCCAATACGCTTTGAAGCGAAACCAATTCCTCGTGGCCAACCTCTTGAAACAAGTCGATGCCCGGAGGGCGAAGGCGGCGGTGCTGGTGGCGGGGGGGTTCCATACGGAGGGGCTCACCAAGCTGTTCCGGGACAGGGATGTGTCCTACGTCGTCGTCTCCCCCAAGATCACGGAAGTCCCGGAAGACGGCGCGAAATCCCTGGACGTTTTCGCCCGGGACCCAATGCCTCTCGAAAAGCTGTTCAGCGGGGAAACGATTTATTTGGCCTCGCCCCGATCCACGGCGGCCGGAGCCGAAAGCATGGAGACCGCCTTGGGCCGAGTCAGGACGGTTCAAGGCCTGTTCGCAGGTTTGCATCCAGCCCTCGAATTGGCTCTGAAAAAAGGGCGCATCTCGCGAGAGGAAGCTCAGGCCATCCTTGAGGAAGCCTGCCGGCTGGCGCGGCGTCTTTCCACCATCAAATCCCTTCAAATCCGGTCGGACGCCCGGGAGGTCCTCCGATGCGAGATCCGCCAGCGGAAAGGACGGCGGGCGGTTCAATACAACCTTCTCCTGGCCCCAAAAGAAAGCGGCGTCCCCGCCGAAGAAACGTTCCGGGCCCACGGGTTGAAAGGCAAGCCCATCGTGACCATCGAAAACCTACCGGGCACGGACTTGGCCGTTTACCTTTTCCGGACTCCATCGATGTCGGAGGCTTTGAAGGCCCCGTATCGGTTTTTGCGCGCCGTCTTAGACGGGCATGTTTCCGTGGGGAAGTTTGAGGCGGGGCCCCTGCTTCAGAGCTCTCTTCGATATTTCGCCGGGGAAGGGGAGGCGGGCCGAGAGGTCGTCCTGGCCGCCCAGGACATCCTGGCTCGGCAAGGGATCTTGACGGGGGGCGCCGCGTTCTCCCTCTCGCTGGAACAATTCGGGTTTTTCTTGAGCGCCTTGCGAAGCCGGCTCGAGGGTCCGGAAGAGGGACGGGCGGCCGCCTTTCCGGCTGAAGGAACCACAGCGGAGGACGCGGAGACGCAGGCCCGATACGATGAGGTGTTCCGCCGGATCGAGGATTCACTGGGCCAACTGCCGGGACGAGGCCCGCCGGTGTTGTTGGCGGACGGTCCTCCCGGCGTCGGGAAATCGACCCTGACGGAGAAATTCAAGGACCGCCTGGAGCGGTCCGGTCGCCCCGTGCAAGTGATTGAGACGGACTGGTTCATCACCCGCGGACGGAACCGGTTTTTGAAGCTCTTCCTCCTGGCTTTCCTTTATCTCCCCGGCCTTTCCCGCCTGCCGGCCCGCGTCATAGAGAAATTCATCGGGCCCGCCTTCTATGACGTTGCTGAAATCCAATCTTTGGTGAAAGACATCCAGTCTCTGGAAGCCGCGCCGGCCGGAACGGAAATCCGCCGGAACATTCGTGTGCAAGTCTATACAGGGGATGCCCGGCAAGTGCGATCCGTCGTCTTGACCCGGGAGACGGTGCTCTTGATAGAGGGCGCCTACGCCCCGACGTTATTCAAAGCGCTCAGGCACGCGAGACGATTGTATGCGGCCGCGAATCCGTCGGAACTGAAGCGCCGTTTCTTCGAGCGGGCCCAAACCCATTGGAAGTTCAGCCGCCTGCAGGCCTTGGCGAGCCGGCTGAAATCGATCCCCATAAAACTCATCCCGCTCTTAAGAGAAAAGCTGACCTATGATTTGGAACTGGATCTCACGGACCTGCGCCGGCCGGTCCTGAAGGACCTGGTTCCCCATCGTCCCCGGACGACGGCCGATGTCCTCACCGTCCGCCCTGCGGAATTCGCCCGCGCTTCCGCCGGAGCTGTGGCCGGCAAAATCCGCGAACTGCAAAAGACGGATCCGAAAAAGGACGTGGTCATCGTTTTTGCCACCGGGAACACCATGAAGGAGTTCCTCGACGCGCTGGCGAAAGAGGAGGGGATCGATTGGGGCCGGATCCAGGCTTTTCACTTGGACGAATACAGAGGGCTAAGCGTCGATCATCCCGCGTCCTTCGCCGCTTTCCTGCGCATTCACTTTTTTTCCAAAGTCCCCATTCCGGCGGCCAAGATCCATTACATCGACGGCGCCCGCCCGGACATATCTTCTTACATGGACACCCTTCGAGAACTGGGCGGGGCGGACATCGTTATGCTGGGCATCGGCCCGGACGGCCATTTGGCGTTCAATATGCCCGGGTCCTCCTTCGACAGCCGCATGCGGAGAGTGGCGCTGAGCGAGGAAACGATCCAAGCGAACGAGCCGGATTACCCGGACATCCGTAAAAATCCCGCGGCCTTTTCCATGGGCCTGGCGGACATCCTGGCCGGAAAAAACATATTCCTTTTGGCGAACCAAGAGAAGAAGGCGGACGTCGTCGCCCGCGCCCTCCAGGGTCCGGTGACGGAGGACGTCCCCGCATCGATCCTGCAAACCCACGGGAACGTCACCTTCATCCTCGACGAACCCGCCGCCGCGCGTCTGAAATTGGAGAGATCTGTAACTCCGGTCCCGGCCGACGGGCCGGTTTATATATTCGAGCGGTCTCCCCGTCGGACGGCGGAGCCGCCCGACGCCCGGGTTTGGCAGGACGTTCCGGCGGAGGAGCGGGCGCGGGTCGAGGCGCTCCAGAACGCATTTGAGGTATTCTTCAAGGCGCTGCCCAAACGGCAATCGCAAGCCGCCATCCCGGCGTTGTTGTCGGCCGCGGAGGTCCTCGGCGAAGAGTTGAAGGAGAAGGTCCATCGGTTCGCGGCGGATGCGCAAAGAGGTCCGATGTCTGAAGTCGAATCGAGGAGGCACTCTGTCGCCATCAATTCCGTTTTATTGAGGAGCGGAGCCTACTTCTATTTGCATCCCAGAGGGATGGCCATCGCTTATCAGCGCGTCCAGGACGTTTATCCCTATGAGATCCATGGGAGGCGGGCGGTCAGCGTGTCCGTGACCCCGGTCGTCACCAAGGGAACGCCCGGCGCCGAGGAGATCCCTCTGTTCCCGCCCCATTCGCTTCCGGAGATCTCGTTAGTGGTGCTCTCGCCCGTCGCCGTCCGTTGGGCGGCCTTGAACCGGATGGCCGCGGCGTCTTCGATATTGAAAACTCACCCCATGCTGGCTCGGCTGCATCGAAAGCTGATCCGCCGGAGCCTGGCTTCATTCCTCACGCGCACGGAAGTCCTGTATTTCGAAGAAATGGAGGAAATGTTGAGCCGAAGGCGGGACCTCCTCGCCCTCATTCGGGATGCCTCCTCCTCGAGTCTCAGGGGCAAGATGCATATCGATCTGCTCCCGCTTCTCTTGCGTCCAGAGCAATTGGCGGCGCTCCAGGAGCGCGCTGAGGAAGCCGGGAAAGGGCCTCTTGCGGAGGAGATCCTTCAAATCAACGCGCACATCGCCCGTCGCAGCCGGCGATATGAGGCTGTCCTTGAGAAAGTCATGAAGGCGGACGCCGTCTCGCTTGAAATCCACGAGCTGGCCCACGTGTTTGATCCGAAGGACTTCGATCGTTCCGAGTGGACGCTGGAAAAGGGCATTCAAAACGAGTTGTTCGCGATCATGAACCAGATCGCGGTGAGCCCCATCATCGGCCTTTATGTGAGCCACTTCCTGCTTCACCAGCAAGCCCTCAGCGAGGAAGGAAAGAAGAAATTCGCCGGCCAGGTGAACGCCGCCGTCTTGGAGGCGTTTTTCGCTCCCCTCACGGACCGGCTGGGGCCGCGTTCGTTCAGGCGCCATGACGCGGCCGATATGGCTTGGGCCGTCTTCAACGACCGGCGTCGTCTCTCGAGGATGTTCTCCCGCGCGGCGGGGCGTGTCTCGTTATCCGAAGAGGATCAGGAGGCCGAGCGGTTTATCGAGATCCTTCGGGTCCTCCTGGGCACTTCATCCCCGTTGTTCGACAGAACCCGGGTCGGCATTTACGAATCCAAATACGGGCGCCCCCTTTTCTCTCTCAATGACATCCGGCGGGAACTCCCGCGGAAGCAATTCCGCATGGAATGGGAAGACGTCCTCTTCTTAGGAGAGCGATATTTCGGGGGACTGATCGAGAGGTTCAAGTCATGGGGTATCTTCTTCAGAGGCTTGAAGGCCGGAATATCGGAAAGCCGGATCGGCCGGTTTTTGTCCGGAAAATCCCGGGTTGACTTGCTCGCGAGATTCCTGGCCTTCTCGGAAGAACTGACAACCCCCGCCGATGTCCTCATCCTCTGCGGCAACCATGATTTGAATACGTTCCAGAGGGCTGTGGACCTCTACAAAGCGGGCAAGGTGAAAAAAATTCTGATCACGGGCGGGCAAGGGCGGCTCACCGCTCCGTTGATCTCGGCGATCAAGAACGCGCGCATGAAGATCCTCATTTCGACGGACCTTTCGGTTTCTTTGGAGACGGTTCATGTTTCCGATTTGGAGAAATTGGCTGAAAGAGGGTTGCTCTTCTCCGAGGCTGAAATCATCGAGCAGGCGCTCGAA
>JACQPF010000121.1 GCA_016207625.1 Elusimicrobiota bacterium
GCCTCATCGGCCTGACCAAGTCCGCCGCCAAGGAGTTGGGGCGTTTCAATGTGCGGGTCAACGCGGTGTTGCCGGGGTTCCATCTGACGGAAATGGGGTCGGAGGTGGGGGATGAGCGCGTGGAAGGCATCCGCCGGGAGCATTGCCTCGAACGCCTGCCGAACACGGAGGAGCTGGCCGGCTTTGTCGTTTCCCTTTCCAAGCTGGCCTCCGTCTCCGGACAGGTGTTCAACTTCGACTCCCGGATTGTTTGATGACGGACGCGCGCAGAGTCGTCGTCACGGGAATCGGCCTTGTCACGCCCTTGGGGGCCGACCGGGAAACAACGTGGCGGAACGTGCTGTCCGGCGCGTCGGGGGTCAAAGAGGGGCGGGCCTCGGCGCCGGTCAACGAAACGTCTTCCCATCGGGCCATTCATTTCGCCTTGGTCGCCGCCCGGGAGGCTTTAACGGAAAGCGATTGTCTTCAAGAGGCCCTGGGGGAGACCTGGGGCTGCACGGTCAGCTCCAGCAAGCCGCTGCTTTCCGATGGGGAGGGGGCGCGGTCGTTGATCCTTCAAGAGCCGGACATCGTCCCCCGCACCGTGTCACGGACCTTCGGCGTCCAGGGCCCGGTGGTGAACCTCTCCGCCGCCTGCGCGACCGGGGCCCAGTCGGTGATGGTGGGGGCGGAATGGATTCGCGAGGGCCGGTGCGAGCGGGTGCTTGCGGGATCGGCAGAATCGTCTCTGCATCCTCTCTTCCTTTCCGGGTTCTCGCAGTTGGGCGTGCTTTCGGAGTCCGGCCAGGTTCGCCCCTTCGATCGCCGGCGGGATGGTTTCGTCATCGGCGAAGGCGCGGCCGTTTTCGTGCTGGAAAGCCTGGCTTCCGCGAGGCGGCGCGGGGCGCCGGTTTGCGGCGAAGTCCTGGGATGGGATTTCTCCTGCGATGCCCACCACGCCACGCGGTTCAACGGCGACGGACGAAGGATCGCCGGGAGCCTCTTGCGTGCGCTCCGGAAAGCAAGCGTGACGCCTGAATCGGTCGGCTACGTGAACGCCCATGGAACGGCCACTCTCCTGAACGATCGTTTGGAAGCGCGGGCGCTCCTGAGCGTTTTTCAAGGGCGGGACACGTTGAAAGTCTCCTCCACGAAAGGCGCGACGGGGCACCTCTTGGGCGCGGCCGGATCCGTCGAGACGGCGTTTTGCCTGCTGGCCCTTCGCGATCAGATGTTGCCTCCCACGCTCAATTTGTCCGAATCGGAATCCACGGCGATTGATTTTGTTCCCATCCGGGCTTGCGCCTGGGACATCCACACATCGGCCAATCTTTCTTTCGGGTTCGGGGGGGCCATCGCCTCGCTCATCATGGGGAAAGAGGCCCCATGACCGATCTGACGGCGTCCCTCAAGAAAGAGCTTCAAGCGCTCAAGGAAAAACACCTGTTCCGGACTCTCCGCGTGATGCAATCCTCGCCGGACGCCCATGTCATGCTGGACGGGCGCCCCTTCGTCAACTTCGCCTCGAACAACTATCTGGGTCTGGCCAATGACGATCGCCTGAAAAGAGCCGCCATGCAAGCCATCGAGCGCTGGGGGGCCGGCGCGACCGCCTCTCGTCTCCTCGGAGGGACGACGGACCTCCATGCCCGGTTGGAAGACGCTCTGGCCCGGTTCAAACGAACGGAGGCCGCGGCGGTTTTCCCTTCCGGTTATCACGCCAATTTGGGCACGCTGCCGGCGCTCATGGGGGCGGAAGACACCGTCCTCTTGGACCGTTTGTGCCATGCGTCGCTGATCGATGGGGCTCGGATGTCCCGGGCGCGGCTGAAGGTTTTCCGCCATAACGACCCCGAAGATTTGGAGCGGACCCTTCAGCGCATCGCGGGCCGGGGCCGGAAATGGATCGTGACGGAGAGCGCGTTCTCGATGGATGGAGACGTGGCGCCCCTTCCCGACATCGTTTCTTTGGCCAAGCGTTACGGGGCCTGCACGTATGTGGACGAGGCGCATGCCACGGGTGTTTCGGGGCCGGAGGGGCGTGGGATCATCAACCAATTCGGCTTGGAGAAGGACGTGGACGTCTGCATGGGAACGCTCTCCAAGGCGCTGGGCGGGATGGGCGGATTCGTTTGTGGAAACCGCACTTTGGTGGAATGGATCCATAATCGATGCCGTTCGTTCATTTATTCCACGGCCCTATCTCCGGCCTGCGCGGCCAGCGCGTTGACGGCCATCGGCCTTTGCCTGTCCGATTCCGCCCGACGCCAGAAGCTTTTCCGTCTCAGCGCGCGCCTGCGTCAAGGATTGGGTCTCGAACCCGCATCGCGGGGGCCCGCAGGTCCCATTATCCCCTATCTTCTGGGAAGCGAAAAAGCGGCGTTGCGTTTATCCAAGAGCCTCTGGGAAAAAGGGGTGTTCGCCCCCGCCATACGCCCCCCCACCGTGCCGAAAGGCACAGCCCGCCTGCGGTTTTCTCTGACGGCGAATCACAGCGATGAAGATGTGGACGCCGTGATTCGGATACTTCGCCATGTATAAGCCGATGACAGGTGTTATTATCACGGGGACCGACACGGGGGTCGGGAAAACGTTCGTTTCCGCGCTGCTTGCGGAAGCACTGAGGAGAAGAGGTGTGAGCGTGGGGGTGATGAAGCCCTATGCCAGCGGATCGTGGTCGGATGCCCGGTCCTTAAAAAACGCATCGGGCGTGAAAGATCCATTGTCCGTCATTACTCCCGCCTATTTCTCAAAGC
>JACQPF010000130.1 GCA_016207625.1 Elusimicrobiota bacterium
CTTCTCCACATGGTAGGCCAGCATTTGGTTGATGTCCATCCGGTAGATGTGGTCCGCACCGAAGACGGCCACATAGTCGGGATCGGAATCGCGGATGAGGTTGAGGTTTTGCGAAACGGCGTCCGCGGTTCCGCGGTACCACATCTCGCCCATGCGCATCTGGGGAGGCACCACGGTGATGAAATGATCGGGGATGATGCCGCGGTTCGACCAGCTCAAGCGCAAATAATCGATGAGCGATTGCGACAGGTACTGCACCAGCACATAAATGGACAAGATCCCGGAGTTGACGAAATTGCTCAATACGAAATCGACGATGCGGTACTTCCCGCCGTATGGAACCGCCGGTTTCCCACGCTCGTTCGTGAGGGGCGTCAGGCGCTCGCCTTTGCCGCCCGCCATGATGATTCCCAAAGTTTTAGATCGTAGCATGATGTTTTTTTATATTAGCAAATCGAACTCTGGAAGGGAATGAACCCCGCAATCCTTCAGGATTCGAACGAAATCCTCCGTCGGAGGCGCGGTGACGGTCAGCGTGTCCGCGGGGCCCCGCTCCAACGCCATCCGGCAGGCGTGCAGCATCAGGCGCGGCGCGTTTCCGACGGGCCGTTCATTCCCGTAACGCGCATCGCCCAGGATGGGGTGACCGATGGAATAGAGGTGGACCCGGATCTGGTGCCGCCGCCCCGTCACCGGCATTACCTCGAGGAGAGCAGCCTTCGGCAACCGCTCAAGAACCCGGTACCGCGTCAGAGACGCCTTCCCCCGAGGATCCACTCCCATCCGGCCCGAACCGAATTCCCTCAAGGGCGAATCGATCGTTCCGCCCGCCGGACCGGCCGGTCCCAGAACGAGAGCCAGGTACGTCTTCTTCACCCGCCGGCTCTCGAATTGCTGAGAGACCCGCCGATGGGTCTCCGCGTCCTTGGCGAAAAGGACCAACCCGCTCGCTTCCCGGTCCAGGCGATGCACGACGAAAGCTTTCCCGCCGATATGGGCCGACACCTGCTCGCGCAATGGTTCTTCGAGGGAGGGGCCGCGCCCGGGGATCGTCAACTGGCCCGCCGGCTTCGAAACGGCGATGAGCCGGGGATCTTCATAGAGGACATTGAGCGGTTTCACGGGCGCTATCATACTATTATCCGCCGTGCTGTGTTTCACCGCCTCGTATTTTCGCCGGCAAGCGCAACGGCGCCTCCAGCCAAAAAAGGGATCCCGGCGCGCGGTCTTCCACTCCGATGCGGCCTCCCATCAGGTCCAAAATTTGTTTCGATATGGCCAGCCCCAAGCCGGTCCCCCCATAAAGGCGCGTCATGGAAGCGTTCGCCTGGGTAAACGGTTTGAAAAGGAATTTCCTGTATTCCGGCGGCACGCCGATCCCCGTGTCTTCAACCTCAAAGCGAAGGGCCGTCGCTCTTCCCCGGCGGATCCACTCCCCTCGCACGCTCACCCCGCCGCTCTCCGTGAACTTCACCGCGTTCCCGATCAGGTTCACGAACACCTGCCTCAACCTTCCGGCGTCGCCACGCACAAGAGCGGGCAGGTCCTTCGCCAATCGAACTTTAAGATAGAGCTCCTTGCGCTCCGTTTCCATCCGAAAAAGATCCGTCGTTTCCTCGATCAGCCACCGGAGATCGAAGTCGCGCATCTCCAGTTCCATCTTTCCCGCCTCGATTTTCGAAAAGTCCAGAACGTCGTTGACGATGAAAAGCAGGGACTTGGCCGATTGATGGATAGTCTCCATCCAGTCCTTCTGCTGGCCGTCCAAGGGTGTGTCCCGCATCAGCTCCGCCAGACCGATGACGGCGTTCAAAGGGGTGCGGATCTCATGGCTCATGTTGGCCATGAATTGAGATTTCATCCCGGCCGCCGCCAGAGCCTGGTCCCGGGCCGCCGTCAGTTCGGCGTTGAGGTCGGAAAGTTCGGTCGTGCGTTCTCTCACCCGGCTCTCGAGCTCGGCGTTCAAGCCCTTGAGACGCTCCAAAAAACTCTCGCGCTCGGTGATGTCGACGGCGATACCCCCCAAAAGAGGCGGTTTTCCCTCCGAGCGGATGGGGAACTTGTAAACATCGAATTTCCTCTCCATCCCGCTCTTGCCGGTGAAGGCCAGGGGGCCTCTCGAGAATCCCGTGGCGAGGGCGTGTTTGTCGGTTTCCTTTATTAACTTCATCGTCTCGGGAGGGAACAATCCGTCGGCCATCTTTTTCCCGGACCAACCTTCCACGTCCAGGACTTTTTTCATCGCGATGTTCATATAGAGGTAACGGTTCATTTCGTCTTTGATGAACGCGACCACCGGCAAATGGTCCATGAACGCCGTGAACCGTTCCTCGCTTTCCTTCAGGATGCGGAAAAAGACCCGGTATGGCTTCTTGAGCCCGGTTTCAACTATGGCTTTGTAAATGAGGAAGAAGGAGGCCGCCTTCAGCATATGCCCCATCGTGTTGATCACGCCCTCGTGATGTCTCGAGAACAGGATGAACACCCCCTCGGAAGCCATCATGATCAATATCGACGCGATCATCAGCCGCCGCGTCCCCGTCTCAATATGCTCGCGCCGCGCCTGCAGCAAGAGAATGGCGGCCAGGAAAAACACCAGGGCCAGCTCCCCGCCGCCTCGCCATAGGCGCATCGCCGCCAACCCGGCGGCGACGGCGGCCGTGAACCCCGCCAGGGTCCAAAGGATCCTGATCCTCCGTGAAAAGAAAAAGGACGCGGCGAAGAGGGACAAGCTTTCCAGGAAACAGACGAGCATCCAAAGCCGGCCGGAGAGGCTTGCGCCGAACCCGGGGATGGCGGGCATCCCCGGATACGACAACAAGTGGAAGGCGTCCACGATCCCGACGAAAAAGAAGGCGATCCCGAGGAAGAGGAAATAGTCGTCCGGCAGGAACTCCCGCATGTTCCACGCGAAGAGGAAAACGCCGAAGGCCATGACGACGCTGAACAGCTCCGAAAGGCAGTGAAACAGGAGGGGGTTGAAACGGCCAGCCAGGAAAAGCCCGAGGAAAACCGCCCCGGCGATGAAGGCTCCGGGGAATTCACGGATGCGGCGAGGGCCGCTCGCGGAGTTCATATGACGCTCTCCTTCGATGAACCCGCAGCGGGGTTCTCAATCCCTCACCGGTATGCAGCGTTTCAGCTTATAATTATGAAAATAATACCAAAATATCCGCCCCCCCAGCTCATGATTTTATGGGACGATGAACCAGAACGTGCTGCCCTTGCCCGCCTCGCTC
>JACQPF010000124.1 GCA_016207625.1 Elusimicrobiota bacterium
AGCCAATATCACTCCATGACGCATGGTTTTCATCGCATCACTGCCGGATCCGGCTGACTCTTTTCCGCTTGGTCCAATCATAATTGAACAAGACCATGGCATAGGCGTAATGGACGTCCTTGTCGGAGCCGGAGGCATCGCGGAAGAAAGGACCGGTGAAGAAACGGTCGTAGCCGAGAACGAAAGCGGTGTCCTTGTTTTTGGTGTAGGCGAGGGTCAGGTCGGTCTCCACGCCGATGTCGCGATTGAAGCCGGTTTCAACTTTTTGGGCGATGAATTTACGGCCGGTGGCGGAGAAATTCAACTTCTTCGTGAAGTCGATTCCCCAGCCGAGGGTAAAGGCCGCAAGGCCTGAGGCGTGGTGGTTTCCCACGTCAAAGCCGGAGAAGTCTCCCACCACGCCCATGTCTCCCACGAGGGACGTATCGTGGTTGGAATTGCGGAATTCCTTGTTTCCTGTACCGATGCCGTCGGCCGCATTCTGGTCGCCGGAACCGGCGGCGGCGCTCAAGAAAACCTCGTTGTCGAAGGCCTTGCCGCCGAACCATCTCAGCAAGAACTCGCCGGTCAGGTCCACGTGCCCGCCGTAGGCGCGGATCTCGTCGTTGGCGCCGGTGTTGGGGTTGAAAACCTCGCCGGTCTGGTAAGCCCCTTCGTGCTCCAGGGTGAAAATCCCAACCGCGCCGGCGCTGCGGTAGCCGGAAGTGTTCAGGTGCTCGCCCGATTGACGATCATCCGCCGTGTCGCGGAAGGCGTAGGCTTCGATGACGTCGCCGTCGGCGGGTTCATAGGTGAAATAGGCTCCCGCCAGGTTCCCCTCGGTCCCATCGGAAGAGGGGGCGGCGTATTGCCCGCCCAACAGGTCCATCGTCAGGGACCAGCGCGGTTGGGTCCGCAGCCTCACCGCATCGAAGGTCAGGCCGTTGAAAAAGGCGTCGGCGCCCTGCACGAAGGCGCTCCCGTACTCGAATTCCTGCCGACCTGCTTTCAGAGCGAGCCAGTTCCGGCCGGGGGAGGCTTTCACCGGGATCTGCGCTTCCACGAACCCCTGGTAAAGCGACGGCTTCCATTCGCTTTGGTTGCCGCCCTTGTAGCCGTACCCCTGGCCCTCCATGTGGAGGCCCAAATAGTCGTTGGGGTGGAAATAGGCGTAGGGCTTGATCCTATAGAGGAAGCGTCCCTCGCCGTGCTCCGGGTTGAATTCCCCGTCCGGGAGACGAAAATTGTCGACGGCGTCGGTTCTCAGGAAACCGTTCACGCCGATTTTAGACTTATAGACGGGCACCGGCGGCTCGGCCAGCACCAGGAGCTGCTCGATGCGCCGGCGGATGTTCATGTAGGCCTTGTTCGCGAACAGCTCGTTTTCCAGGGCGACGATGACGGCGCGCATGCTCTCCAGGCCGTCCCGCGAGACCGCGGACGATCCGTTCTTGTCGTAGTCGGTGACCATCTTCTTCAAAACGTCGATGAAGCGGTCGACGACCTCCTGCTTCGCGGCAGGGTTCTCCGCATTGAGCGCAGGCTCAACCCCGTAATTCTCGCCCAGCCACGCCACATCCTGGCGGACCCAGTGTTCGGCGGGAATCGGGTCGGGAATCCCCTCCCCGGCCGGGTTTTCCCGCGAAGCGGCGGCGGTCCCCGCCACCAATGAAGCCACAACCAACATCACCAACGTCCTCCAGAGCGACATTTGTTCCTCCATGATGAATGCGATGCAAATTGGCTCTGGACGACAACCGCCTCTAGCCTAGATTGAAAATTTGTTTCATCTTTGGATGAATCTGAAACGGCGAATCATCCCTCCCGGACATCCGCCCAGGTGATGATGTGACGCCGCTTGCATCGTCGGCATTTGATCTCGACCCCGCTGGGGAGGAGCCGCGCCAAAAGCTGCCCGCACAGGCAGCGGTGGTCTTCGGCGGCGGAACAAGCGCCTCGTTCGGGCCGGTGGACGATGTTCGGCGACTCATCGAAGTTGAAATACGATTTCATTCTGTCCTCAAAAAAATATCAGCGTTGTTTGCGCTGACAGTCTGAGCACCGGCCGAAAACCTCGTGGCGGTGGAAAATGATGGAGAAGCCCAGTTTCTTGCAGGCCTTCTCCTGCGCTTTTTCGATCTCCGGCCATTGGATCTCCGTGATGCCGCCGCATTCCACGCAGATGAGATGGTCGTGCTGGGGCCGCTCCATTTTGATCTCATAGCGCGGCTTTCCGGCCGGGTCCAGGACTTCCTCCACCAGGTGGCATTGCTCCAAGGTTTTCAGAGTGCGGAAAACCGTCACCTTGCCGATGCCCCGGGGCTTGAGCGCATGATAGATCTCCTCCTGGCTCAGGTGCTTGTCCGCCTCCAGGAGGTGGTTCAGGATGGCCATCCGCTGGGGCGTCAGGAGCAAATCCTTCTGCCTCAGGTAGTCCTGAAAGACCTGGCGCATGCGCTCGGCGTAGCCTTTGCGGCCGGCGGTCCAGGTGGGAAAGAAGATGAGTTCTTTGTGATTGTCCATTGAAATCGTGTTTCATCTTATAAAAGCACGGGATGTGATGTCAAGACATATTTTTTAGCATTTTCCTCTTGATCGGATGGAAGGCATGATGTAGAATGAAACCGAATTTCATTGGAAGCGAGTGAGAATCGTGACGGACAACAAAAACCCTTATCTGTGCCATTGCTTGAAAGTGACGGAAGCCGAGGTGCGAGAGGCGATCGCGCGGCACCGGCCCGGCCGGTTGAAAGAACTGATCCGATGCTCGGGGGCCGGCCAAGGCTGCATCGCCTGCCACTCCGGACTCCGGCAGATCCTGGAGGAGGGCCCGGGCGGCTCTCCTATTTTGCCGCCTCTCCCGCCTGCTCCGTCAGGTAGTTCTCCAGCCCCACATCCTTTATAAGGCGCAGTTGGATCTCCAGCCAATCCACCGATTCCTCGGACCCTTTCAAGAGGGCCTCGAATAAATCCCTCGAACCGGATTCTTTGGTTTTCACACAAAGCTCAACGGCCTCGTTGTAGGCCTTGACGGCTCCGGTCTCCATGGCGAGGTCGTTCTCCAACTGCTCCTTCACGTCCATCCCCGTCCGGATGGTGCCGTAACGGGAGATGTTCGGCGCTCCCTCCAAGAAAAGAATCCGGTCGATCAGCATCTCGGCGTGCTTCATTTCCCCGAGGGATTCCGCGAAGTGATGCTTTTCCAACTTCCGGTATCCCCAGTTCCTGCACATCTTCGCCTGAAGGAAATACTGGTTGATGGCGGTCAACTCCAGCGTGAGCGCGTCGTTTAAAGCGTCAATCACTTTGGGATCGCCTTTCATGGGGCCTCCTTTTACCTTTATTTAACAAAGTTCATTCGGCACCGACAAGGCGTCAAAAAATCTTGCTACACTAACGGGGTCGTCGGTCCACTGGACCGCCGTTGTCCTTGGAGCTCTGCGGAAAGGGCTAAACCTTTATGGATCCTGTCACGTCTCATCAGATGGAGGAGCCTGAGGAGGGCCGCTGGATCGCCTTGGCCCGAGAGGGGGACGCCGCCGCCTTCGGCCGGCTCATCACGGCCTACCAGCGGAAGGTGTACGGTTTCGTCCTGGGCTTCGTCCGCCGGGAGGACGTGGCGGATGAGCTGACGCAAGAGGCTTTTCTGCGGGCTTGGAAAGCGTTGCATGCCTTTCGCGGGGAAAGCGCTTTTCAGACCTGGCTCTTTCAAATTTCGATCAACATCGTCCGCGATTGGGGACGCCGGCAGAAATGGCGCGCCCTTCGGGAAATCCCTCTTTTCTGGAGGGAACGGGAGGACGAGGAGGGACCGGCGGACCCGATGGACCGGCTGGAGGACAAGAGTGCCGAGGCCAGCCCGGGCCGCGGCGCGGAAAGCTTGGATTTGAAGCGCCGCCTGGAGGCCGCCGTGGACCGCCTCCCCGCGCGGGAGAGGGAAGTGTTCGTCCTCCGGCATTATCAGAATCTGCACCTGGCGGATGTGGCTCGCACGCTGAACGTGGCGGAGGGAACCGTGAAAGCCCATTTGTTTCACGCTCTGTCGAAGTTAAGGAAACTTCTGGAGAGGGAATTCCATGAGTTGTAAAAACCAGCAAACCTTTTTGGCCGCTTTTGCGTACGGAGACGTGTCCGAGACGGAACGCGCCGAGCTGGAACGGCATCTCAAGGATTGCGCCTCCTGCTCCCGGG
>JACQPF010000117.1 GCA_016207625.1 Elusimicrobiota bacterium
ATCGCCATGTACGCCGCCCGAATCGAAAACGGAGGCAGCGGGCATTTGACAGTCATCGGCGTGAGCCATACCGGCAGCGGAACCAATGCGGCCATGCAGTTCACCCATTTTGATAATCTGGTTCCCAGCGGCCGCTTGGTTAAAAGAGGTGCACGTCTCGATGGTATCGAGAACTGGGGCGTCGCCATTCACAACGGCGGAATGCTTAAGGTGAACAGCCCCCATGTGGATGCCGCCCTACAGCAACGGGTCCTCATGGCTCTTCGGGAAGGGCACACGGTATGGCTGCATCTCGTGGTGGACTCAAAGACGGGGGTCCAGGCGCCATCTCCCGATATGTTGAACGTTTTGAAAATGATGTTGGGACAATTGGAAAGCCGGTTCGGAGAGCGAGTGTTCGTGACCGTGGACGCTGCCCAGGGGATTGTCAGCCCCGAAACCATGCAGACGTACCTCAACAGAGGTTGGGATATAAGCAATTCTGCGTCCAAAAACAAAGGAGCATCCTCATTCGCTGCGACCGGTATACTCACACCCCCGCATGCGGAAATCCTCAAGAAGATCTTTGCCTCCGGGCAGATTCCGACCGGACTTAAGGATTTCGTGCGCGTGGACGACTTTACGGCGGGGGTCGCCTCGGGATTGGACGCGGGCACAAATCCCGGCCATCTGTTGAGGGGCATCACCGGTGTATACGAGATGACGCGGCTCGGGAACGCCATAAGGACGGTTGTCGGTTTCGGATCGGTGATGAGCCTCGTGATGTCGGCGGTGCGGGCGGCATTCAAAGAAGAAGGAGGCGACGTCGTCGTGCTGAGAGAAGATAAGCCGTTCTACAAAACGACCAGCCATGGCGGGATGAACCCCATCACGTCTTTTTCCGTCCAAAGGGGTGGCCGTTTCCTGGCAATGGCCGACCTGAAGGAGCTGCATCGGTGGGTGAACCATCCCATAGGGAATTTATTGCCTGCTGACGCGGCACCTGAAGAGCGGGACATCGCCGATTTCTCTGCGCATCTGGGGCAGCCCGTTGAGGAATATTTGAATGGTGAGCCCGCCGATGTCTTACGGCTTGTGATGAGCGGGCCCATCATAAGCCGAGTGATTGAAAAAATCATTCCTTTCTTAGCAGCGGGGGACACGGAGGGCGTTGCGCGCATTTTGGAAGAAGCGGTGGGCGCCGTGGTCCGAAAGGTGGTTCAAAAAATACGGATCATCCAAAAGTACCGGGACGCCATTGCCGCGAAAGAAGCCGAGCTTGTGGTCACCGCTACTGCAAAACGCACATCCCCCTCGGTGGACGCTGTCGCTATGCAAAACAAAGCCGAAGGCAATAACGCACTAACCCGCGCGTTTGGAGTTGATCCCAAGTTCCCGCCTTTACAAGAACTGATGGCCGGGGCTCCACGCGCCCTTCATGAGCCTGCGGTGGCTGTCGTGACGGCTCGAGTGGGGGAGACCGATGGGGTGAGCTTGGAAATTGAGAAGTGGTTGAAGGTCCTCAAGGACGAGATGGGGATAACGGTGCGGGTCATGAGCCCCGCCGGCACGGCCCAACTGCAAGGGGTGCCCACGGACCCGCTTAACCCCCGGGCGGCCTTCCCGGCGAGAAACAATCAGGTTTTCGTGGCGGCCGCCTTCCCGAAGATCGCGCAATCGCCTCTGCATCCGGACCTGGACGGGATACGCGCTCGACTTCTTGAGATGCGAGCGCATATTGAGCAAGCGCTCCAACGCCCGGAGGCCCTGGAACATGACATGCCCCGGCTGGTGAGCGCCTACGAACAGCTCTTCGAAACCGATTTGCCTCGGAGTGATATCGAGAACGAGATCCGCTGCATTTTGAAAATAATGATTTATCGGTCCGGAGAAAGCCCGGGCGTGTTGGCGGAACGTTTCATCACAGCCATGATGCGCTTTTTTCTGAGGGCGGAGGTCCAGAAACTGAAACAAGAGATCCTGTCTTTGGTCCAACAGCATGGATTAACGACTTTGATCTCCGAAAACGTCAATGCCCTGCCCCTCCAGATCCCTCTCGCGATGGCCTTGAAGGAGATTACGGAAGAACGGCCCGACATTGCCATGGCGAGCCATGAGCACGATTACGCCGATGAAAGGCCCTGGGCGCAGGACGGCCGTGTGACCGAATTCGGCCGGGAGGTGCTGGCGTCATTTCTCCTTAGAGCTCCACACGTGGTTCACGTTCCCATCTCCAAACGGGCCGCGGCGATGCTTCAAAAGCGGGTGGGGAATGGGCTCCCGACCTTGGTGGTTCCCAACGTGGACAACTTTGGCGACGATTCTTCAACAGAAGCACAACGGGACTCCTGGAACCAAGATCTTCGCCGATCCCTCGGGCTCGCGGAGGACGATATCCTCTGGGTTCAGCCCACGCGCGTGATCCGCAGAAAGGGAATCGAGCTGGCGTTGAAATTGATTCAACTGATGAAGGAACCCAAACTCAAGCTCGTCATCACGGGGGGAGACGACGAAGAAGGATATCGAAGGTCGTTGGAAGAATACATCCAACACCTTGGAATTGAAAATCAGGTCGTTTTCATGGATCACCGTTTCGGCGCCCAGCGCGGATGGGCGAAAGGGGAAAAAGTTTTTACGCTCGACGGCGTCTATGTCAACGCGAAGATGGGGACCTACCCCAGCACCTTCGAAGGGTTCGGCAACGCACTCTTCGAGATGATGGCCCGCAAGATGTTGGTGGTGGTGTATGGATACAAGGTGTATCGAAGCGATATCAGCACCGAGGAGCATCCATTGCAATTGCCGGTGTTCCCGGATCTCCCCGAAGATCCGGACAACATGAGTTCGGAACGGTTGCGTGAAATATGTGAAAGTCCGGAATACGTGGCTCAGCTTACGAAATTTGCCCAGGAATTACGGCCTTTGCTGAAGGACCGGGCGGCTGTCCGTCAGATGGTGGAGCACAATCATCGCGTCGGTCAGCGATATTTTTCCTATGAGACATTGCGCGGCCTTCTGTCGCAGGTCTTAACACAGGCGACGGATCTCTCACGGGGAACCGCCCCAAAGCCAAGCCCGGGGGCTTTGGGATTGATTTCGAACCTCTGGACGGGGGAACTGTTTGCGCGGATACAAGGCGATGGTTGGGGCTCGCGGGCACTCAGGCTATTGATCGGCGGCGTGGTGGGCTCGCTTTGGGAGACGGTATTATTGACCAAGCGAATTGTGATGGCCAGCCGGCGACACATCGGCCGGTCGAACGGCAAGGAAAGCCGACGGCGGAACCAACCAAGTCTTTCTGCGAAGGGGGGAATGGACCCGGTCCAGGCGACGATGGATGAGGCTGTTAAATGGCTTGCCGGTCAACACGCCGGCATCGTCTTTACCGGCAAAGGGGCGATATCAGTGGGTATGTCTGACGCGAAGGAGCAAAAGCGCTTTAGGGACCAAATCCTGCGGTTTTCCGAGCATTTCGCCGATCCATATCGGCCCTATGTGACTCTAATTCCATGGGCAACGCCGGCGAGTTTTGGCATGCTTCTTTTCGGCCTCGGAGGCCTTTTCAGCGGCGCTCCGGACGTGTTTGTGGCCGCCATGATGACGTCAGCGGCGGCACTGTCCTTGCCGATCATTGTGCCTTTCGTGTCCTCCCTCGTCCGACACGTACGGCATAACGTCTCTGTCTTGTGGAACAAAGAGGAAAAAGTGTTGGGGTTGATTGCTGAAGTGTCGGGCGGAGCGAAAGGGAAGGACCGTTTCGGGAGGTCGAAATAATAAATAAGCCGATTGTAAGGCCGATGTAAGGAGGATGTAAGCGAATGCCGCTAGACTAATAATGCTAAACCACGTTTTGTTTTGGAGGGACAATATGTATCCGACGACAAAGAACCAAATCAAGAGCTTTTGGTGCTGGTCAAAAACATCCGATTCTGTTCGTAAAACAATAAAGCCGTCCGCCGGAGTGAATTGCGCTTGTGTAAAGCCGATGAACGACTCTTGGCTTTGGGAAACCCGCGAACGACGGCCAAATCTCACCCTGGTGCCGATTGTTGATAGGACTCCGTAAAGAGCCTCTCGCAAACCCCCTCTAATTCTCAGCTTGAATTTACCCGCCAGACGATTTAACCTCGATTTAATATCCCCATAAGCCATATGTAACTACGCACGGTTATATTAATAGCGAATCGTTGCCTTTGGTGGTTCCCTAGGAAAGGGCGGCAGAACAGCGCCGAGTGTCACGGGGAAACTTTCGATAGGACGCCAGGTCGGCAAAATGATCAACAACCTGAAGAAAATTATTCGCTGGTTGAATCGGCGCGCGAAGCGGATCGCGGCGTCTGTGTTGGCCGCGGCCTATCTGTTCACGAACGTCATCGCCGCCCATGCCGTGGAAAGCAACATCTGGGCCCAACGGCGGGCCTACTCTCAACAGACCCCGTCGGGCTCCCAATGGAAGCCGTCCCCCGCTGAACCTCGATCTCTCCCCCCAACGGTCGATGAACCCACGCAGCTCGCGCAGCTCCCCTCCCTTGAGAAAAACCTGCTCCAAAACAGCATCCCGGCCGTCCTGACGGAGGTGGTCACTCCCTTCCCCTACCCGGCGGCCTTGCAGGGGAACCTGGGCCTCTGGCTGAAATCCGTGCCCACCAAGTATGCGGACCTGGGGGATATTTACTTGCCTTCGGGCTGGAAATCCGTGGACGGACTTGTTTTTATCGTTCAAGACGCCCACGGAAACCTGGGCGCCCAGAAAAACATCGCCGGCATTGTCGAAAGCCTTTCTCCGGCCGACGGCGCCAAACCTCTCCTGGTCGGCGTGGAAGGGGCCCATGGTCCGCTGGACTTCGCTCCCTATCGGGCGCTGCCGCACAAAGACATCACCAAAGACATCGCCGATTACTTCTTGCGGAACACTCTCGTCAACGGGTGGGAATACGTGGGTCTCACAACACCCAACCTGCCTTTCTTCTGGGGCGTGGAGGACGCCCGCCTTTACTTGGACAATGTGCAGATCCTGCAAGACGCCTTCCAGCTCCAGCCCCGGGTCCTGGAACTACAGAAACAGTTGGCCTTGGACGTGCAAAGGCGGAAAGAGCAAACCTTCAATCCGGCGCTCAAGGAATTGGACGACGCCATCACCCTCTACAGCCAGGAGCGCATCAGCCTCGCGGAATACCTGGGCCGCCTGACCTCCGCGAGCTCCATTGACGAATACACTCAAACGGGTTCCACCATCCGCCGGTTCTTGGAGGCGCAGGCCATCGAGGAATCTTTGGATTTCCAGCGCGTGGAAGAAGAGCGCCTAGACCTCGCCCGGGAGTTGGCCCAAAAATTGCCCGCGGGGGAATTGGACAACCTCCGGAAGGCCAACGCCGCCTACAAAATGAAAACCGTCAGCGACGGCGATTTCTACGACTACCTCCGGGCGCTCTGCGCCCGCCATGGCGTGAAACTGGCGAAGTGGCGGGAGATGGACCGGTACATCCGCTACGTCCTCTTGGCGGAATCCATCACGGGAGAAAGCTTGTTCGAGGAGATCGAATCCCTGAAAGCGCGCCGGCTGAAAACGTTGTCCATGACGCCACAGGAAAGGGAACTGCTGACCCTATGTGAAGACATCCGCCTTTTGGGCACGCTCTTCAGCCTGGGCTTCAACCCCCAAGAGAAGAAGACCTATCAGGCCCGGCGGCAAGAAATCCGCCGGATCCCGGAGAGGATGAGGGGAACGGCCGTTCCCGCCGATTTCATCACGCTCCTCGCTCCCTTCGAAACGTTCGACGACATGGCCATGCTGCGCGACC
>JACQPF010000118.1 GCA_016207625.1 Elusimicrobiota bacterium
CCGTGGACCGCAGGATCACCACGTCGCCCCGCTTCAGCCGCGCACCGATGGTCTGGGACGCCGCCTCGACGGATTTCAAGTTGGGGCGCTGGGTGTTTTTGTCGATGGGAGTACCGACGGTAATGATGTAGATGTCGCAGACCTCCTGGTCCAGGCGATCCAGCAGGATCAAATTTTTCCCATTCGTCTTCTGAAGGGCCATTTCCAAGCCCTCTTCATGGAAATGGGGCCGGCCCGCCTGGATGGACTTCAAAACGGTCGGATTGACCTCCAAACCAACAACCTTGAACCCCACATCGGCCAAGGTCACCGCCATGGGAAGTCCGACGTACCCCATCCCCAAAACGCAAACCGTTTTCGACCGGACGTTCAACATGGCATGCCCTTCGCTGTAGGACAAAAGCCCTTTGACGCGGCGCTGCGCGTCCAGCACGGGAACGATGCGATGGCGCATGTTAAGCATTTTGAAGAGCTCCTCCGGCGGCATCCCCTCATAGGCCACGACGGCCGAGCGGTTCACCACCGCACTGACCGGGTCCTCCAGCGTAACGCCTTTCAAGAGCGCGCGACGCACGTCGCCGTCTGCGACCACCCCGATGAAACGCTCGGAAGAATCCACGACGACGGCTAGGCCCGAACCGGCCCGGGTCACCACCTCCAGCATCTCTCGGACCGGCATGGATTCATTCACTAAAATAGACTTCGTATCAACCCCCATAAACAACCTCCTGCAGCAATTGGTATCCGCTCAAAACGTCCGCCAAGGCGTGTCCCCGGGTTTCCAACGTGACGACCTTGTCTTGAAGCGGCAGCCGCTTCAAGATCGGGATCATCCAGCTGTCACGGGTGAACACATCGTGGCTGTCAAAGTCTCCCTCATTTTGAGAGACATGCACCTCAAAAATCCGATTTCCGTATTTCCCGAACGCGTGTTGGATGGCCGCTTCGCGGTCCAATCCCAGGTAATGGCAGGTCACGTTCAAATGACCAAAATCGAAAAGCATCCCCAGGTTGTCCAAGTCCCCCAGCGCCCGGAACATCTCATCCCATTCGTCGGGGACACACATGATAGAATAATTCTTCTTCGCGTTTATAGGGAAAAGATTTTCCACGCCGACCCTGATTCCCAAAGAACGCCCAAACCCGCACAATTCCCGCACCGACGCAAAGCATCTTTCGACGGCGCCCTCACGCGCGTCTGTGGGCGAGATGTCCTCGAAATAATCCGCGTATCCCTTGGGGACAAGACGTGAGCGGTATCCCGCATGGATTGTGTACAAGTCCAATCCCAGCGCACCGGCCAGCCGCATGCTGTTTTTGGCAAATCCGAGGCTCCGACGCCGCTCCTCGTCATCCGAGGAGGCGATGTTTAAAATGAACGACTGGGCGGGCGGAGGAAAATAATTGTGCACGGAGAAAATATACCCATCCTTCTGCTGGGCCTCCTTCAGCCGGGGGAGCGGATCCGGCGTGTATTCGCTGCCGCCGCTCAACTCCACAAAACGCACATCGGTCTCTGACAGAGCGTGAAAAACCTCGTCGATCGCCTTGGTCTTCTGGAAAGAAGACGACAGGTAGACGCCCGGCCGCGTCATTGCGGCTCTCTCCGGCGGCCGACGATTTGAAACCCGATGCTCTCCTCCGGGCATCGCCGCGCATAATCCTTCTTCCATTCGTGCAAGCGCCTGTAAAGCCCCAAGGATATCCCTCCCACGAGATCGATCGCCCCCACCCACGGTGTATCCACGACGACGGGACCTTCCCGGATGATTTCGAAGCCCCGGCTCAAAAGCTGGGAATGAATCTCGTCGCGGGTGTATTCAAACTTGTGATCCGGATCCGAGTAAGAGAACAACCCGGCCGCCGCCAGGCGCCGGCGCCACGTGGTCATGCGGTTCGGCACCGCCAGCAGCAGGAATCCGCCGGGCTTCAGCACGCGCCGGGCCTCTTCCAGGACCCTATCTCTTTGGCGCAAATGCTCCAGGACATCCAACATCATGACTTTGGTGAACTGTCCATCCTGAAACGGAAAGCTCTCTTCCGCGTTCCCAGCCCGGAAGGTGACGTTGCACAAACCTTGCGTGTGGGCGGTCCGCTCGCCGATACCGAGGGATTCCGGGTTATGATCAAACCCGATCACGGACCGGCAGACACGCGCGGCCCGGATGGCGTGCATGCCGGAACCGCACCCCACATCAAGGAGGATATCCTCCGCCTGGATCAGCGACAGGTACCAATATTGATCCGGATCTTCCCCGAGCAGATGCTTGGGGTGAACGTATTCCGGATGCTTTCCCGTCCATTTCACGAGCTTGATGGACGCCCGCTTCATTTTGTGGTTGACCCAGACGATGAAGTTCAGGCACCAGCGTATCATCGGGGGAGATCTTTGACCTTCGCCGCCCAAACGCGACGACCGGCCCTCCGCAGGGGGAACGCAGGGACCCCAACCACCGTCTGGCCCGCCTCCACATCCCTCACCGCGACCGCGCCGGCGCCGATCACCGCGCCGCCGCCGATCCTCACTCCCGGCAACACCGTGACGCCCGCCCCGATGAAAGCGGTCCGCCCCACCTCCACCCGGCCGCACAGGGTGGCATTGGGGGAAAGATACGTGTGGTCTCCCACCCGGCAGGTGTGGTCCACAACGGCGCCGTTATTGACGACAACATTGCTCCCCAGGACCGCATCTGTGTTCACGACGGCGTTGGCCATGACCACGCAGCCTTCCCCCACCCGTGCCATCCGAGAAACGACCGCGCTGGGGTGCACCAAGGCCGGGAATTTCAGGCCTTGCTTCGCCAGTATTTCAAAAACTTTCCTCCGGGCTTCCATCTGCCGGTTACCGATCCCGATGACAGCTCCATCAATGCGTCCTTGCCGCTTTAAAAAAACAGCCTGCGTGTCGCTTCGAATGACGCGCACTCCACAAATCGTCTTCCCCTTCCAATCGTCCCGGGGATCCGTAAAAGCCACCACCTTGTGGCGCAACACGTGAACCGCCATGTCATACAGCGTGATGGCGTGGTCCCCGGCACCACAGATCACGAGCCGCACGCTATCGTCCCACCAAGGCCTGCGTGATGACTTGATCGAACTCGATGTCGCGGAGGGCTTTTTTGCCGATCACCCGGCCGATCTCTTTCGGCGGGAGCCCTGTCCCCGGGCGCTTGACGGACAACATGTCTGCCCGAAAGACTTCTCCCCGTCGAATCGGACGGGCGGCGACCAGGCTTTTTTGGAGCGCTTTCTTGATTTCCCGCTCGCAGGGAAGGATGCGCTTTCTCGCCTCCCCCAGCACCTTTTCAACTGTGCGGACGCCCTTCACCAGGTCCGCCAACTGTTCCGGCTCCAGAGAAGCCTTGTGGTCCGCCCCCGCCAAGCTTCGATCCAGGGTGAAATGCCTTTCGATGAAACAGGCCCCCAGGGTCACGGAGGCGAACGATGCGTAGTTGTCGGTGGAATGGTCCGAAAAACCGACGGGAAGACGGAATGTCTCCCGCAGGACCTCCAGGGTTTTTAAATGGATGTTTTCATGTGCGGTCGGGTAGTTGGAAGTGCAATGCAGCAACATGACCGGCCCCGACCCCGCCTTCTTTAGCCATCCCAAGGCGTCCCGGACTTCCTCCTCGGTGGACATTCCCACCGACAAGATGACCGGCTTTCCCGTCCGGCCGACCCGGCGGAGGAGAGGCTCATCGGTGACGTTCCCCGAAGCGATCTTGTAAACGGGCACGCGAAGCCGTTCCAAGAGCGGCACGCACCCCGCGTCAAAAGGCGTGGAGAAGAAAACCAGGCCTTTCCCCTCGGCATACGCCTTCAGGCGCCGATGGGAGGCCTCGTCCAGTTCAAGCGGCTTCAACCAGCCGTACTGGTCGGAGCCTCCTTTGACATTGGCTTTTTGATAGGCGGCCTTTTGCGCCTGCCCGCTGACCAACCGCTCCGTGGAAAAGGTCTGGAACTTCACCCCGTCGACACCGCAGCGAACCGCGGCGTCGATCATCCGGCGGGCCAGCCGTTCGGAACCGTTGTGGTTGATGCCGATTTCGGCGGCGATGAACACCGGGCGGCCCGGCGCCAAGGTCCGGCCCGCAAAGCGAAACGTGTCGTTCGGCTTCATGAAGACTCCCCTTCGGCCAGCAGAATTTCCGCCATTTTGAAATCAAAATACGAGTCGATGTTCACAAAACCGTGCTCCGGCATGATCACCAGCCGCATGTCCTTGCCGTACATGGCGTTGGGCCGTTCGGACAGTGCCGACAGGAGCACCGCGGACCGAAGGGCGTCCACAACCCCGTTGTGCCGATAGAGGGGAGGCAACATCTGCCGCTGGTAATGGGTTTCGGCGCTGAATCCTTCCAGAAAGGGCACGGCCCGGTCCTCTTCCTGCAACTTCAGCATCCAATAAGGATGAACGTGCCCGACGTTATACCCCGTGCGGACGGAGTCCGCCCCCGTCTCAAAGAGCTGTTGCACGACCCGGTCGATCAAACCCGCCGGTCGAATGGGGCAGGTGGGCCGGAGCACCACAAGGGCCTCGGGGACGCCGCCCTCATGCTCATTGAACCATTGGAGCAAGTGCTGATGGACGGGAAGGTCGGGCGTATTGTCCTGGGCCAGCTCCGCGGGGCGGAGGAAAGGCGTTTCCGCCCCCCATTGGCAGGCCACGGCGGCGATTTCTGGGTCATCCGTGGAGACGATCACCCGGTCCACCAAGTCGGCGGCGCGTCCCTGCTCAATGCTGTAGGCGATCAGCGGCTTGCCGCCCAGGGGACGAAGGTTCTTCCGGGGAATGCCCTTGGAGCCTCCTCGAGCCGGAATGACAGCGATCACACGGCTCATGCGACCACGGACACCTTTTGTTTCGTGGACGCCTCAATGGCCGCCATCAGGGTTTTCATGGTGCGCACGCCCTCCTTGAGTGGAGCGCGCACTTCGGCCCCGGTCTTGATGGACTCCAGGAAATGCCGGCTCTCATTGAGGTACATGGTGTTCTTGTCGTTTTTGAAGGGATAGACTTCCCACTTTTTCTGAGCGGCGATGTAGGCCTTCACCTCATAGGCGTAAAAGTCCCAGAAGAGGTTGCCCTCTTCGCCCTTGATTTCCATATGTTTCTGATGGGCGCGACCAAGCATGTCCGTGTGGATGCTTCCCACCACGCCGGAATTGAAGCGGATAAGCATCTCCGCGAAATCATCGGTTTCCACCTCCAGGCTGCTCAGGCGGTCATTGATGCAGGAAACGGACTTGACATCCCCGAAGAGGTGCTCCGCCAGGTCCAGGATATGGCTCTGGTCCAGGATGGACCCGCCGCCCTGAGCTTTTTTCGCCATGTAGAACATGCGGTAGTCCTCCCAGGGATGCCAGTCCGGCAGGTATTCACTGAATTCCCCACGGACGAAAAGCGGCTTCCCGATGACGCCGGACTCGAAGAGCGCCTTTAACTTCTCCACGGAGGGGTCGAACCGGAAAGGATAGGCCATGAGGGCGGTGAGCTTCTTTTGGTTGACTATTTTCAGGAGTTGCTCCGCTCCCTCCAATGAATCCGCCAAAGGCTTTTCAATCATGAGGTGGACGCCCCGTTCCGCCAATTGAACGCCCTGCTTGATGTGCAAGGCCGTAGGGCTGCAGAGGATGGCCGCATCGTATTTCTGGGAAAGGGCGTCCTCCAAGATGGAAAAGGTCTTTTTGAGACCGAAGCGGGCTTCCACTTCCTTCCGCCGATCTTCGCGAGTGTCCACACCAGCGATGTCTTCCACGCCAAGGCTCTTGAAGTTTCCGATGTGCCGTTTGCCAATTGAACCACATCCGACGACTAACAATTTCATTGGGTCGCTCCTTCGGGGTTCTAAATAAAAACAAGATTTAAATTATACCAAAACAACATCAACCTGCTTACAGGGTCTCGCCGGATATTCCGTTGACGCCCAAAAGGCGCGCCAACACCGAAACCCCCACATTCCCCTCGTATCCTTCCAGCCGGCAATCCAAAATCGTCTCATCCGCCTGGGGCTCTTCCCCGGGCTTCAGGGAGCGGTATTTAACGCCCGCGCCCATCTCTTTGAGCATCATCTCCACCAATGAGGCAATCTCTCCCTGCCCGACGATCACAAAGCGGCGATGGCCTTCCTTCATAAAGTCGCCGAGCAGTTGGGAAATCCTCCGCCGGAATTCCATAAACGTCTTAACCGTCACGGATATATATGAAGACGTCCTTTGGGCCTTATTCATCAACCCTTTGGTCGTGACGAGATATTCAGATTTCCGGTTGTTCAGGCTGGAAACCTTGATGTAACCGGTTTTGGTCAGACGCTTGATGATTAAATTGACCAGCCCGAGGGACAACCCCGTGGAAGAGGCCAATTCTCTCTGCGACAGCCGCGATGACTGCGAAATGAGATCCAGGACTTTATAAGCGTTTTCTTTATTCAATTCTTCGTTCATTTTTTGAACATCGGGTGTAAAAAAAAGGAGCTCTTCGCTCCCGGACATAAACCGTTCAAAGTATTTCCGATTATACCAAATACATCATTTGAGTCAAGACACATGGCGCAGAGACAGAGCTCCCAAAGTGCGCGGAACGTGATTTATCATCCGGTTGCCTTCAACAAAATATAAAAAATGATTGCTGTCTAAAACATCACTATTTTTCAATGAATAAATTGGGAATCAAATCCGGATTTTTGGAGAAATCGTAGGATGGGCTCATCCAATCATAATCGGCAAAACTATTCCCCCTTTTGGCTGGTTCAAAC